>NZ_JAXBLX010000030.1:0-58316 GCF_037027555.1 Halalkalibacter kiskunsagensis
CGGAATTGGCAGACGCGCTAGACTTAGGATCTAGTGTCTTATGACGTGGGGGTTCGACTCCCTTCACCCGCATTTTTAAAAACCATACAATATGTATGGTTTTTTTGTATTATTGTTTATTTGAGTCACTATTCGACTTTTTCTCAGGCACAGGATCGATGCCACCAGGATGGAAAGGGTGGCACTTAAATATTCGTTTGATTGTCAGCCACGTTCCTTTAAGTGCACCAAAACGAACAATTGCCTCAAAACCATAATGGGAACAGGTCGGATAAAATCGACACGTAGGTGGTTTTAGTGGCGATATAACTCTTTGATAAATTTGAATGATAAACAATAATAAAGCTTTCATAATGAAAAAGCCCACCTTTAAAAAAAATTTTAAAATCGAGAAGGAAATATGTCATACGATGTCTAATTATAACAAATATCGAAAAGAAAGGAGATCTAGATAGCATTACGTTTTAATCTTCCATCCCAATTTCTAAAGCCCCGTATTAAAAATTCCTCTGAGGTGATGAAAATTGAATAATGAAAAAGGATTTACTCTTATCGAAATGTTAGTTGTTCTGATGATTATTTCCGTTTTATTACTCATTGCTGTACCAAACATGATGAAGAATAATGATGTTGCAGCTAGTAAGGGTTGTGAAGCGACAGTTAAACTATTACAATCGCAAGTTCATGCATATAACCTTGAGAACCCCAAAGAGCCTTTGACTAAATTAAACACCTTAGTAGAAAAAGGATTTGTAGACTCTATCGCTTGTGCTGATGGTAACGAGCTTACATTGGAAGACGTAACAAACCAAACTTCATCAGAATAATGAAATGCCAATCAGGCTACACCCTTATCGAACTACTCGTAACACTCTCCACCCTCTCAATCCTACTGCTTATTCCAGCTATTATGTTACCCAACTTATCTAATTCATCACATGAAGCTGATCTAGTTGCCCAACAATTGAAAGAAGAAATTCAGCTTGCTCAACATGTTGCTATGTCTACTGGACGAGAAACATTCGTACGTTTAGACAATAATGCAAAAGAGTTTATTATACGCTTTTCTATATTTGAAGTATACTCCATAACTCCTTATCAACATCCAGATATGCTCGTTGAAACGATTAATTTGGAACCTTCAGCAATTGCGTTTCTTCCTAATGGGCATCCGAAGAGGTCGGGTTCATTTCTTCTGCGAATTGGGAAACATCGTTATCAATATACTGTTTACTTAGGGAAAGGGATGGTTTCGTATAAGAAAATCTGAAGGTTTTACGTTGATAGAAGTACTAAGTGCTGTCACTTTATTAATGGTGTTTAGTGCTTCTACTTTCTCTATTTTAATCACAGTGTACCAAGAGAGGTTAGCGATACGTGAAGAACAAAAGGTGTTGTATGAATTAGAAGAAACAATCCATTATTACGTCGAAACTTCAACGATCAGAACGCATAGTAGTGATGAGTCATGGATTTTAAGTAGTGAAGAAGTGGATGGTGAGATTGTACGTTTTTGCGCTGAGTGGGTAGCAACAAATGGGAGGATGTATGAACGGTGTTTGTTGGCCACTAGATAAAAAAGGGTTTACTTTGATTGAAATGCTAATTGTGTTGACCCTCTTCTTTATAATTGTTTCTATTTTTCCAGTACTTCTGAAAACAGTATCAAATGGGTCTCACGTTCAGACGGTCTCTTCTCAACAAGTGACCACATTTTTTAATCATCTTGCTCATGATGTGAGAGAAGCTGTTAAAGTTGAAGTGGTTGATAATGGGGTCGTTATAACTAAATCAAACGGAGACAAATTTAGAGTTGAAATGCTTTCATCAAACCAGATCAGGAGGACTAGAAATGGAGAGGGCATGTTCTCCTTCTTGAACAAGTTACACTATTTTCTTGTACTGCTTCATTCCAGGTAGTACATTGTCAAGTTGAGTTGATAAGTGGGTACCAAGCCAACAAATCAATGCTTATTCCCTATGGTTGGAGAGGTGAGGAATGGTAAGAGAAGAAAGAGGGTTTATTTATCCTGTAACAATGATCATTTGCTTATTAATGGTTCCAATTGTTTTGCATCAAATGAATTTATACATGAAAGAAAAACGATTTCTCTATGAACAGGAAAGATTGTTGCAACTTGAAACATTGCTTCAAGTTGGAATGAAAGAATTTCTGAAAAATGAGCACGAACCACAATTAAATGAAAGCATTCTATATTCTTATGGTTTTGACATAGTAACTTTTACTGTAAAGGATTATAAAGATGGTGTTAGTTTCATTTCAGTCAAAGTCCAGTTAGAATCAGGACATGAGCGAATAGCAGGCTTTTATTATAATTGGACAAATTCAACGGTTAATTATTATTGGGAAGTTTCAGATAGCATTTCATTTATATTTAGTAAGGAAAAAGAGCTGACGAAAATAGCAGCAAATAGTTAAAAAAAGAGTATATATAGTGATACCGGGAAACGGTGCTTAGATTGTACGAATATGGGCATACTAGCTCCTAGAACAGACAGAGGTGAATGCTATGTCCTTAAATGACTATGTCAAATTTTTAACACAGCAAGCTGTAAGAAGAATGGATCAACCAAAGGAAGAAAGGCTAACAAGAAGAGAGGAGAGGCGAGCTGAGCGTCAATCACTCTCGACGCAAGCCTTTGGGATAATTCCATTAGGGATTTCTTTGTTTTTGAAAAATAGAACTAAGAAAAAATAGGAAAGAAGATAGAGCGAGGATGTCTTAGACACTCGCTCTTTGCATTATTTAATAAAATAGAAAACAAGCCATTCCTTTGCTCTTTCAACTGTACTATAATGGAAGGAGTATGGGAAGTTTGGGAGTGAATAGAATGGACCAAAACACACTGAAAATTACAAGCGTATTGTCTGATCCAACACGATTTTCTATTTATCAATATGTTACCAAATTACATGGAAACGTCACTGTACAAGAGGTTGCTGATCAATTTAACATACACCCAAATGTTGCACGTCTACACTTAACGAAGTTAGAAGACGTGAAAATGATTGTTTCTGAAACTCAGAAGACTGGAAAAGGTGGTCGTCCTAGTCGTTTTTATAAACTCTCGGATGAAGTAATCCAACTGCAGTTTCCATATAGAGATTATCAACGGTTAGCGCAAATGTCATTAGAATCTTTAATTGAACTAGGTGACTCAGGGCTAGAAGCATTAAAAAAAATTGGTTATAAATATGGACGAGAAAGTGCAGAGTTATATGTTAGACAGTTTCAGTTTGATATGACGAATTCAACGATCGAAGAAAAAGTACGAATGATTGAACAAATTGCGATTAATCAAGGATTAAATCCTGAGATTACTTATGTGGAAGATAAGGATGAAATTGAGTTTAGTATTTTTAATTGTACGTTTAAAGAATTAATGTCAGAGCACTCTGTCTCATTATGTTCGATGCATCATGAATTATTTAAAGGCATTTTTTCTTTCTTTCTTGGAGAACATATACTTAGGGACAATATGAAAATTACAGATCCACAAGCCAAAGCGTGCTCTTACTCGGTGGTGAAATTATAGTCTTTTTATGATGACACAGTTTTGCCATTGTACTAGGCATTTACAGTGAAGAGGTAGTCGTATATAATAAGGCTGTAATCTAACATTTGATATCCTAAGCAAGTAATGCCATGCAGGCAAAACTTTGTGTGTGAAGGAGGGAAACACAAATGGATCGTATGTATCGTGTTCTAGCTTTTTGGACAGGTATTTTTGCTGTTCTGTTCTTTGTAGGACATATGTATAATGTAGCACTTTTATTTTTTGCACAAACGGGTGCATTATTAGCTCTTAGCTATCTGAACTTATCTGAGCGTGTGTATATTTACATTTTCGGTGCCTATTTAACAATTTTCTTTGTAGGCTTTACGTATTACTCGACGTTCTTGTTAGTACCAAGTTTTGGTGGACATTAAGATTTTGGGTACATATGTGCAAAAGTGAATCACCCCTTTTCTGAAGGGGCGGTTCACTTTTTATTGTAGTTAATACTATTGACATAGTGATAAACTGTTTATAAAATATAAGGAGATTGATGAGTATTTGATTGGGAGTCCCCCTCCCCCTCAATGTCTTACATCAATACGATTTACTCCCCACAAAGACCTCCAACAAATATTGGAGGTCTTTAATTATAAAAAAAGAAAGTTTGCACTCCTACTGAAAAACACCGAGCTATCAGTATCATTTATGTATAACAATCATGCCTATTAAAATCCAGTTAAGAAGGGGTTTCCATCCATTTCACTTGCAACTGTTGTCGTTGGTCCATGACCACAAGCTACAATCGTCTCTTCAGGTAATTCAAGTAACTTCTGATGAATGCTATCTAGTAATTGTTTATGATTGCCACCAGGTAAATCCGTTCGGCCAATACTCTGTGCAAATAATGCATCTCCGGAAAAAACAATGACTTCATCTTCAACATAATAGGAAACGCTACCAGGTGAATGACCTGGTGTTTCGAATACAGAAAATGAGAATGGTCCAATTGTAAGAGTTTGTTCTTTGTCAATAATGTAATCAGCAGGTCTAATGGAGATAGCTTGCTCTCCCATAAATCGTGCTGATCCATTTTTATTTGCATCGGACAGCCAATCCTTTTCTTGGTGATGAATATAGACTGGGCAAGCGAATTCATCTCGTACATCATCAACAGCACCAATGTGATCAAAATGGGCATGTGTTAACAAGATAGCTAAAGGTTTGAGTGATTGAGACTTAATCCATTCGATGAAGGCTGTTCCATCACCACCTGGGTCAACAATGATAGCTTCATTCGCATCGTTTTGAAGTACGTAAGCATTTGTTTGCAAAGGTCCCAGTGGAAGTTGTGTCCATTTCATATAATTCCCTCCAAAATAGTTTGTAGTCCTATCATACAATACGAGGAGCTACTCGACAAACGCTAAAAAAAAGAGTAAAATAAATGAAAAATGCCCATTATAATAGTTGAGGGTAATTGTACTAGCTTCGTCAAAATTAAAGCTGACAACATTCTCAGATGGCTTTATAATAGGACTAGTTAAGCTGGGTTCTTAGTTTTACATAAGGAGGGGAAGTTATTATGATCTTTTCTATCATACTTTTAGTGGTCGCTCTACTGAGTGCTTTCGCAATTGTTCGCGAACTTCGCAGAAAAAATTTTTTTGCAGTCGGCTTTGCAGGTATCTCATTTGTTGTATTTGGCTGGTTTGCAGTTGCAACAATTATATCAATCATTACAACAGGCGGGGGCGCTCCGACAGCTCACTAAGATCACTTTGAAAAAAGGCAAACTACGTTTATGTAGTTTGCCTTTTTTCGAGTCTAAAATACTTGCTGTTGGATATAGAACATGCCGCCATTAACGATTGAAACATGGATATTCGGTTCATATTGTTCTTTTAACGCTTGTTTTTCAACGTGATAACTTTCAGGCTTTTCTTCCTCATCTTCATAAAATTTTTCAAGTAAAGCAAGATCAGTATTCCATCTCTCAATGGCCTCTTCCGCCCACACTTTATCTTCATTTTCAACATACGTTTGGACCATTTTCTGTAACCGAATTAAACCACTATGAACCGTAATTAAAGGTGATAATTTAAAACAAAAATCAGAGATCGTAGGTGTAAGGTCTTTTTGTCGTATTTTCTCATAAAACTGAGGAACAATTTGACCGTGAATTAAATTTAATCCAAGTGATAACAAAACATCCTTTTTTCGATCACATTGAAAGGAAACTTTTACGTTAAGACAAAGCCATGGCTGTAGGGGAATTGATTGTCGGCCTGATGCATCAATTTTCTCGTAAAGTCGAATATAACCGCCAAGCTCACGGGTAGATGCGAATAATTGACGAAGGCGAGGTGCGCCAAAGTGAATTTGTTCCCCTCTTAAATCGTCCGGTGCCTTGTTTTGATCGGTTATAAATGTTACTTGCATTGGTCGGGGCTCGCCCCCCGTTTTCTCTAGATAATGCCAATAAAAAGGACGATTCATTAATAATTTATCAAGCTCAATTGATAGTTGAACCTTTAAATAACTTGAGTCATTTTCAAGAATAGGGCTGTCATTTGCTTCAAAATAACGCTCTAAAAAATCATGAACTTGAGGCTGTAGCATCGCCTGATTCCTCCTCATTCGAGTTCGCTGCTTCTTGTGCGGCATCATTCATAATCGCGGCAAGATGGTCAAATTTAATTCGCATTTCTCCTTCTGAGTCCGATTGCAGGAGAATATCCTGAACATGGTCTTCAACAGAAGGGAGGTTTATTTTTGTTAGAATATCATCTAGTTCGCCTATTACAGCTTCAAAGAGATGAATTTTTTCATATAATAACTTAAGAATGTGTTGTTCTACCGTATCGGTGACGGCAAAGTTGTAAATACGAACATCTTCTTTTTGTCCTAAGCGATGAATTCGACCGATTCTTTGCTCGATCCGCATTGGATTCCATGGCAAGTCATAGTTAATAATATGACTGCAAAATTGAAGGTTAATTCCTTCACCACCTGCTTCTGTAGCAATTAAGACTTGTGCTTGATTTTGGAAAAGTTGACGCATCCAATCTTTCTTTCCACGTTTGAAACCACCTCGAAATGGTACAGATGAAATACCGTTCTGTTTTAAGTACCACTGTAAATAAAGTTGGGTTGCACGGTATTCAGTAAATATAATTACTTTCCCATTGATCTCTTTGATAAGTTCAAGAGCTTTCTCCGCTTTAGCATGTCCATCGATTTCGCCAATTTTATTTAACAATCTTTCAGCATCAGGTAGAGTACGACCGTCGGCATGCGCACGTTCAACCATATTTTTTAAGGTCATAAATGCCGCTTCTCTACTACTACAAACCTCTCTCTTTAAGGTGAGCAGAGCAAAATGGCTTGAGCCATCTTTTAATTGCTCAATCTCATTATAAAACGCACGCTCTGATTCACTGAATTCAATTGGTACTGTTTCGACAATTCGTTTTGTCCATTCAATTCCTGTTTCTTCACGACGGTTACGGACCATTACCTTATTGACTAATTCTTTTAACTTTTCTTCGTTTTTAGGTGATCGCTTTTTTGTGCGATATTCTTGTTCAAATGAAGTAATATCGCCTAGATGACCAGGTTTTAATAAGGAGACCAAGTTAAAGATTTCCTCTAGTTTGTTTTGTACAGGTGTTGCTGTCAGCAGGAGACAGAACTTCTTTTTTAAACGTTTGATGAACTCGTAATTTTTTGTTTTAGGATTTTTTAGTTTATGAGCTTCATCGATTATTACTAAATCATATGGTTGGTCAAGTACGATATCTCGATGGGGCTGTCTTTTTGCAGTGTCAATTGAAGCAACGACAACATCACATTGTTCCCATACATAAGATTTTCGTTGTGCAACAGCAGGAATGTGAAATTTTGTATTTAATTCAATTGCCCATTGAGAGACTAGTGATGCTGGGACAAGAATTAATACTTTTTTTACAAGCCCACGAATCATATATTCTTTTAAAATTAAGCCAGCCTCAATCGTTTTGCCAAGCCCGACTTCATCCGCTAAAATCGCTTTGCCATTCATTTGCTCAATGACGGTATTAGCTACCTCTATTTGATGAGGGAACGGCTCTAATTGCGGTAAGTGTTTTGGAGCTTGTAAACCATGAAACTCAGGAATGATTTGATGCTCCTCAGCTTCATATGCAAGTTTGAAAAGTTCCCAATTAGACCAAGGGCCATCTTGGTCTAATCGATCTTTAAAGGTATCTGACCATTCTTGGTCAAAATGGATTTCGATATTCATTTCTTATCATCCTTTCGAATAACTTTACGTCTATATCCGAATGAAAAACTAAAAAATCTATAAAATAATCTGATTTCAGAAATAAATAGTTGCGTCTGGTCGTTCATCTTGGTAGGATATTAATATAAATCCGAATTACCATATCTTTAAATGCTTATACATGTAGTATGTACCAAATATTCAAATTCATGAGTATGATTCTTTAACAATTGAATTCGATTGCGGATGAGAATAAGGGGAGAGCTTGCAAGAATGTTTGCAACGCCGAAGGAGCAAGTGGTTAGATAGTGTGTTATCAACACGAATCTCTCAGGCAAACAGACTCTTATTTGACGCAACTCTGGAGAGTGCTCGAAAATAGAGCCACCTACGAAGACACTATATTCTGCTATGATTGAATATAGGAAACTTTCTGGTATCAGGACAGAGTTATACACGATTGTGTGTATAACTCTGTCCTTTTTTGTTTTATTTTAATAAGGATTCATGCGTACGATTATCAATTTGGGAAAGTCTAAGGAGGTCATTATACATGTCAGGATTAAAGAGAACACCTTTGTTTGAACAGTATAAAAAAAAGGGAGCGAAAACCATTGATTTTGGAGGATGGGATCTCCCAGTACAATTTTCAAGTATTAAGGATGAGCACGAAGCAGTTCGTACAAAAGCTGGATTATTTGATGTTTCCCATATGGGTGAGGTAGAAGTTAAAGGAAAGCAGGCCCTACCTTATTTGCAAAAGCTAATGACAAATGATGTCTCCAAACTGGTTGATGGGCAGGCTCAATATACCGCGATGTGCTATGAGGATGGAGGAACAGTCGATGACCTTCTCGTTTATAAAAAGGCATTGGATGATTACTTGTTAGTTATTAATGCCTCAAATATTGAGAAAGATGTCGCGTGGATGAAACAACATCTGATTGATGATGTTTCGTTAGTGAATATTTCTAACGATATCGCTCAAATAGCAATCCAAGGCCCTCTTGCGGAGCTGATTTTACAAAAACAAACGGATTTTTATTTGTCATCAATTCGATTCTTTCGCTTTGCAGATCAAGTCAATATTGCTGGTGTGAAGTCACTCGTATCTAGAACGGGCTATACGGGTGAAGATGGGTTTGAACTTTATTGTAACGGCAAAGAAGCTTCTAAGCTTTGGAATTCCTTGCTTGAAGCAGGTGAACCAGATGGACTTGTTCCTTGTGGCCTAGGAGCGCGTGATACATTACGATTTGAAGCGAGACTTCCACTTTATGGACAAGAATTAACAAAAGATATCTCACCACTCGAGGCTGGTATAGGGTTTGCTGTTAAAGTGAATAAAGAAGATGATTTTATCGGGAAAGATGCTTTGAAGAAACAGAAGGAAGATGGACTTTCAAGAAAGCTTGTTGGAATTGAGATGATTGAAAAAGGAATTCCACGTACAGGGTACGAGGTGTTTGTAAATGAAGAGCAAGTTGGTTTTGTTACAACGGGAACGCAATCGCCGACATTAAAGAAAAATATAGGACTAGCTGTCATTGAACTTGACTTTACGGCTATTGGAACAGAAGTAGAAGTACAAGTTCGAAAAAAACGCTTAAAAGCAAAAGTCGTTCAAACACCATTTTATAAGAAGGCTTAGGGGAGGAACTGATATGAATCACCGTTATTTACCGATGACAGATGTTGATCAAAAAGAAATGCTTGAGACAATTGGTGCTCAGTCGATTGAAGATTTGTTTTCTGATATACCAAAAGAAATCCGCTTTAAAGGAGAAATGAAGTTAAAGGAAGCGTTAAAAGAACCTGAGCTTATTTCTTATTTCAAAGGGTTAGCTGGCAAGAATGTGTCGATGAAACAAACACCATCTTTTTTAGGTGCAGGTGTATATGAGCATTACATTCCATCAATTGTTGATCATGTCATTTCACGTTCTGAGTTCTATACGGCTTACACTCCTTATCAACCAGAAATTTCACAAGGAGAACTTCAAGCAATCTTTGAGTTTCAAACTATGATTTGTGAACTAACGGGAATGGACCTAGCGAACTCATCTATGTATGATGGTCCGACTGCTCTTGCTGAAGCTGCGATGCTTAGTGCTGGGCAAACGAAAAAGAAAACAATTTTAGTGTCCAAGGCAGTTCATCCAGAAGCTCGTGCAGTGTTGCTAACAAATGCAATAGGTCAGCGTTTAAATGTGATTGAGATTGATACTGACAAAGGTGTGACTAATCTCAAACAACTACAAGAGTTATATGGTGATGACACAGCGTGTGTTGTTGTACAACATCCTAACTTTTATGGAAACCTTGAACCGTTAAAAGAATTAGAAACAATTACACATAGTAATAAAGCGATGTTTGTTGTATCTAGTAATCCATTGGCTCTAGGTCTACTTAAGCCACCTGGAGAGTTTGGGGCTGATATCGTTGTTGGTGATGCACAGCCATTTGGAATTGCGACTCAATTTGGGGGGCCGCATTGTGGTTATTTTGCAACAACGAAGAAGCTCATGAGAAAAGTTCCTGGTCGTTTAGTCGGGCAGACAACAGACGATCACGGGCAACGAGGCTTTGTTCTAACCCTGCAAGCACGTGAGCAGCATATTAGACGTGAAAAAGCGACATCAAACATTTGTTCAAATCAAGCATTAAATGCCTTAGCTGCTTCGGTGGCAATGAGTGCGATTGGGAAAAAAGGTGTAAAAGAAATGGCTTATCAAAATGTTCAGAAAGCGGCTTATTTGAAACAGAAGTTGAAGGAACATGGAGTGGAAATCGTGTCAGAGCAACCAACTTTTAATGAATTTGTTGTAGATGTGAAAGGACCGGTTTCACAAGTAAATGAGCTTTTGCTTGAAAAAGGATTCATCGGAGGGTACGACTTAGGTCGTGACGATGATCTATTATCAGGTCAAATGCTTCTAGCTGTGACGGAAGTACGAACAAAAGCAGAGATAGATACTTTTGCTAAGGAATTGGGGGCGTTAGTATGATGACAAAAGACCAACCGCTAATCTTTGAACGTAGCAAACCAGAACGTGTTGGACATAGCTTGCCAATACTCGATATTGAAGAACAGGCTATAGAAGAGTTAATTCCTAGAGAGTATTTACGAGTGTCAGAACCTGAGTTACCGGAAGTTTCAGAGCTTGAGATCATGCGTCATTACACAGCGCTATCCAAGCGAAACCATGGTGTAGATTCTGGTTTTTATCCACTTGGTTCTTGTACGATGAAATACAATCCAAAGATCAATGAAAATGTAGCACGCTTTGAAGGCTTAGCTCATATTCATCCATATCAACCAGTCGAGCAAGTCCAAGGTGCGATGGAATTGCTTTATGAGCTTCAAACATCGCTTGCTGAAATCACAGGGATGGATGAAGTTACTCTTCAACCTGCAGCTGGTGCACATGGTGAGTGGACGGGGTTAATGATGATTCGTGCCTATCATGAAGCCAATGGAGATTTCCAACGAACAAAGGTCATTGTACCAGATTCAGCTCACGGAACGAATCCCGCATCAGCAACGGTCGCTGGTTTTGAATCGGTTACGGTACGAACTGATGAAAATGGACTTGTTGATTTAGCTCATTTGCGTGAAGTCGTTGGAGAAGACACAGCTGCTCTTATGTTAACTAATCCCAATACACTTGGATTATTTGAGACCTATATTGTAGAGATGGCACAAATCATTCACGGAGCAGGTGGGAAGCTGTACTATGATGGTGCGAACTCGAATGCGATTTTAGGTATCGCAAGACCTGGTGACATGGGCTTTGATGTCGTTCATCTTAACTTGCATAAAACATTTACAGGTCCACACGGTGGTGGTGGCCCAGGGTCTGGTCCAGTTGGGGTGAAGAAGGATTTAATTCCGTATTTACCAAAACCGGTTATTGTAAAACGTGAAGATGGTGTATATGACTTTGAATATAATCGTCCACATTCTATTGGACGTGTGAAGCCGTATTATGGAAATTACGGAATTAATGTTCGTGCATATACTTATATTCGTACAATGGGTCCAGATGGTTTGCGGAAAGTATCTGAATATGCGGTTTTAAATGCAAACTATATGATGCGTAGACTTGAACCACATTTTGATTTGCCTTACACACAGCATTGTAAGCATGAATTTGTTATCTCAGGCCGTCGACAAAAGAAACTTGGTGTGCGGACTTTAGACATCGCGAAACGATTATTAGATTTTGGCTATCATCCACCTACGATTTACTTCCCGTTAAATGTAGAGGAATGCATGATGATTGAGCCAACTGAAACAGAGTCGAAAGAGACATTAGATGAATTCATTGATGCGATGATCCAAATCGCACGTGAGGCAGAAGAGAATCCGGAGATTGTTCAAGAGGCTCCTCATACAACGGTTATCTCAAGGCTAGATGAAACAACAGCTGCGCGTAAGCCAATTTTAAAATATGAAAAAGCCTGAGCATTTGCTCAGGCTTTAAGTCAATCAATGAAGTAAGAAAGCCCACTCAGAGTTATTCAAAAGGGGAACATCGTCTTTTTGAATTAGCTCTTCTTCTTTATTTTACCAGACCATTTTTTAAATCCACCTTTTAGATGGGAGATGTCGTCTGTGCCACGTTTCTTTTTGATCATTTGGGCAGCTTGTCTACTGCGTGCACCTGATTGACAATATAGGTAAACAGGTTGATCGTTACGAATTTCATTGATTCGTTGACGAAGTTGTGACATGGGGATGTTCCGTGCACCTAAAATGTGTCCCCCTTCATATTCACGTGGTTCGCGAACATCGATCAATTGTGCTTTTCGATAGCCTTTAATAAAGTCTTCCTGTGTTAATGTCTTCAAATATTTTGGATTATAAAAGCGCTTAAACAACGTGTACGCCACTAATCCAAGTAAGATAAGCCATAAGAATTCCATTGGGTAATTTCTACACTCCTTTACGTACTTCCGTCATGATATATTATAATAGCCGGGAGGCAAATACGCAATAAGTTAACTAGGCAAATGGCTTGGCTAAAAGTGAGCTGTTTGTTAAAATGACAAGATAAATGAGTGGAAAGTGGCGATGGCTGATGAAGGAAACATGGCGTTACATTGATTCAGGAGAGTGTTCTCCTGCTTATAATATGGCTTTAGATGAAGCTTTACTAGATTGGCATAGTAAAGGTTTAGTTCCGCCAACTATTCGTTTTTACGGATGGAATCCAGCAACATTGTCAATTGGATATTTTCAAAAGGTTGAAAAAGAAATTAACTTGGATAAGGTTCGTGAATACGGCTTAGGTTTCGTTCGTAGACCTACTGGAGGCCGAGGAGTTTTGCATGATAAAGAATTAACGTATAGTGTTATTGTCTCTGAAGATCATCCAGAAATGCCTACGACTGTTACTGAAGCGTATCGAGTGATTTCAGAAGGGATATTGGAAGGCTTTAAGAATGTAGGACTGGACGCTTATTTTTCGATTCCTCGCACGGATGAAGAGAAAAGTGCACTGAAAAATCCGCGTTCAGCTGTTTGTTTTGATGCTCCCTCTTGGTATGAACTGGTTGTAGAAGGAAGAAAAGTTGCAGGGAGTGCTCAGACGAGACAAAAGGGCGTCATTTTGCAGCATGGATCGATTATTTTAGATATTGATGAGGATAAATTGTTTGATTTGTTTAAGTATTCTAGTGACCGCCTACGTGAGAGAATGCAAAAGAACTTTAAAAATAAAGCGGTGGCAATTAACGCATTACGAAGTGACTCTTTAACAATGGAAGAAGCAAAGGCTGCATTTAAAAGAGGATTTGAAAAGGGTTTAAACATTGAGTTAGAAGCTTACACGTTAACAGAAGAAGAAGAAGAAGTTGTTAGCCAAATAGCGAGAGACCGTTATGGCAAGGATGAATGGAACTTTAGAAAATAATATCAATTATTTGAAAAAAGAGGGTATTCCAAACGCTGGCTTTTGGGTACCCTCTTTATCTATTTAAGCTTTTGGTAGCAGTTCCTTAAACTTGAGTTGGAGGTCTTGTGTCACTTGACCAATTTCGAATGTAGTTGACAATTGTCCTTTAACAGCTTTAATTGGAGCAATTTCAACGGAGGTACTAGAAATAAATGCTTCATCGGCATGTTCTAAAACATCAACTGGGAAAGGCTCTTCAACTACTGAATAATTATGACGCTTTGCTAAGTCAATAATGAGTTGCCTTGTAATTCCGTTTAAAATAAGGTTTGTTGCAGGATGGGTATATAGAACTTTATCTTTAACAAGAAATAAATTTGATGATGAACCTTCTGTAATCGTGCCACTACGATGTAAAATCGCTTCATGGCAATTGTTATCTGAAGCCTCGCGTTTAACCATAACATTACCTAACAGATTGATTGTTTTAATATCGCAACGGAGCCAGCGTATATCATCAGTTAACCAAACATCAATGCCGTTTTTCTGAATGTCTTCAAGGTTTTGAGCTGCCTGTGTAAATGCTGTGAACACAGGTGTTGACTCTCTGGTATATAGGTGATTGCGAGGTTCAACTCCGCGAGTGAATTGGAAATAAACAAGGCCATTTTCAATTGAATTCTTTTCAATTAGTGAATGGATTAATTCGACTAGTTTTTCTTTTGAAAAAGCTAGTGGAATATCTAGTTTATTTAGGCTCGAAAGTAGACGCGCGATATGTTCGTCCATAGCAAATGGACTTCCATCATAAACCTTTACTACTTCATAAACACCATCACCAAAATAATAACCGCGGTCATCCAAATTAACCGTAGCTTCTTTTTTTGGTATAAGTGTTTCATTTTGAATAATATATTCCATCACGATTCCTCCAGCTTTTAAAATGTAAGTATTTGGTTGGATTCTATTTATTGCATGTTACTAGAATATCATATAGTATGAGCATCCATGAAAAATTTTGTCAATCATTTTGACCTTGCCGAGCAAACAATGATGAAACATGAAGTTGAAGTTATCCTTATTTAAGCAAGAGACAAATTTCTTCAAAATAACGTAAAAAAACGGATAAAAATCTAATAAACTCGTAAATGCTTCTTTTTTTGATTCTTTACAAAGTTGACAAATAGCATCAAAATAGAATTAAACACAATATATGGTGTATTAAAAATAAAAATGAGCACAATATATTGAATCTGAACTGATCTTTGTGGTAAGCTTACCCAAGAATGTTGAATATGGATATGCACAACGACTTCATCTACAACTAGATGTACGTATGTTTTAATAGATTTCCATGAGAAAGAGGAGGAGAGGCGAATGGCAATGACAATGTCGAAAGTAATGCGCCTAAATGTAGAAAGATTAAATGAGGATATTGAGCAGTTTCCTCAAGTTCACCCTATTACAAGTGATATGCACATAACAAAAAAAGGTGTATCGAGACTGGTAATGTTAGACCGCTATACATTCAAAGATACGGAAAAGAAAACATTAAAAGAAGGAGATTTTGTCGTATTAACTGTAAAAGACGATCCGAAGTTTCCAGCTCGTGGTTACGGATTTATCATGGAATTAGATCGTGTCAAAAATCAAGCAAAAGTACTAGTAGACGAAGAATTTCGTGGAGTGCTTGAAGGCGATGAAGCAGAAAGTGGTGTCGTAACGCGTTCACTTGATACGATTGAGAAGCCACTTGAGCTTTATTATGAACAAATTGCAAAGCGTAATGCTACAGGCCTTGCATCGGTGGAAACGACTGAACAAAAAAGACAAGAAGCATTTGAACAATTTTATGAGCAACTTGTTTCAATGAACTTTATTCCAGCAGGTCGCGTGTTATATGGTGCAGGGGCTGAGACGGATGTGACGTATTTCAACTGTTATGTAATGCCGTATGTACAAGATTCACGCGAAGGAATTTCAGAACATCGCAAGCAAGTGATGGAGATTATGAGTCGCGGTGGGGGCGTTGGAACAAACGGTTCTACATTAAGGCCTCGTAATACGCTCGCTCGTGGAGTGAACGGAAAATCATCTGGATCTGTTTCTTGGCTTGATGATATTGCAAAGCTAACGCATCTTGTTGAGCAAGGTGGGTCAAGACGTGGTGCTCAAATGATTATGCTTTCCGACTGGCATCCTGACATATTGGAATTTATTATTTCTAAAATGCAAAATCCTCGTATTTTACGGTTCTTACTTGAAAATACACAAGATGAATACATTCAAAAGCTCGTAAAAGACAAGCTTTCGTTTACTCCATTAAGTGTAGTAGAGGAGTCTATGTACCAAGGGATTGTGAATTATAAGACCATTGCGGGTCACGGTGGATTTGATCTCAAAGTCATCCGAGATGCAGAAGAAAAGCTGCGAGTTGGCGGAACGTATTCTGTTAACAATGCAGAATTTTTAACAGGTGCAAATATTTCTGTATGTTTAACAAAAGAATTTATGGAAGCTGTTGAAAATGATGAAGAATATGCTCTACGCTTCCCTGATGTTGAAAACTATACGGAAGAAGAGATGGCTACTTATAATAAAAAGTGGCATGAAATTGGTGATGTACGCGAGTGGAAAGAACTAGGTTACGGTGTCAGAACGTATCGGATCCTAAGAGCAAAAGAGTTATGGAATTTGATTAACATTTGCGCTACATATAGTGCAGAACCAGGCATATTTTTTATTGATAATGCAAATGACAAAACGAATGCTAAGGCCTACGGTCAAAAAGTAGTAGCAACTAATCCGTGTGGGGAACAACCACTTGCTCCTTATTCTGTATGTAATTTAGCGGCTATTAATTTAGCAGAAATGGCCAATAAAGAAACAAAGGAAATTGACTTTGCAAAATTACAAAAGACCGTTGAAGTCGGTGTGCGTATGCAAGATAATGTCATTGATGCAACGCCGTACTTCCTAGAGGATAACACGAAGCAAGCAAAAGGTGAGCGCCGTGTTGGTTTAGGAGTAATGGGTCTTCATGATCTATTGATTTATTGTGAATCAGTGTATGGATCAGAGAGTGGAAATCAGCTTGTTGATAAAGTGTTTGAGACGATTGCAACAACTGCATATCGTACAAGTATTGAGCTGGCGAAAGAAAAAGGGAGCTTTCCTTTCTTAGAAGGATCGACAGCACAAGAAACAGCGGAATTACGTAACGCCTTCATTAACACTGGGTACATGAAGGACATGCCGGAAGATATCCGTCAAGGCATATTAGAGCATGGTATCCGAAATTCACACTTGCTAACGGTTGCCCCTACAGGAAGTACAGGAACGATGGTAGGCGTGTCAACGGGTCTTGAGCCGTATTTCTCTTTCTCTTACTTCCGCAGTGGAAGACTTGGGAAGTTTATTGAAGTAAAAGCAGGCATAGTAGAAGAGTATTTACAAGCAAATCCTGGTGCAGATGAAAATCAACTACCAGAATGGTTTATTTCGACTATGGAGCTTTCTCCAGAAGCGCATGCTGATGTCCAATGTATTATTCAACGCTGGGTAGATAGCTCTCTTTCAAAAACGGTAAATGCACCTCGTGGCTATACAGTTGAACAGGTTCAAGGTGTCTATGAGCGTCTATACCGTGGCGGTGCAAAAGGTGGTACAGTATATGTAGATGGAAGTCGTGATGCGCAAGTTCTTTCCTTAAAAGCGGAAGAAAATCGCTTTGAGGAAGAGTCTACACATACGGAACAAAAGAAGAAAGTTGTCCTAATCGATACGATTTCTGAAGTGAGATCAACAAACGTAACGATTGGATCAGAGGTTGGGAATACATGTCCGGTTTGTCGTGAAGGTCAAGTTGAAGATATTGGCGGTTGTAATACATGCACAAGCTGCGGTGCACAGTTAAAGTGTGGTCTTTAAGGAACAGGAAAAAAGATGAATAATCATATAAAAAAGGACTCAATCACATTACATAGATTGAGTCCTTTTTTGCATTTGTTAGTGGGTTGTTGCAGTTCCCCCTTTTGTTAGTAAATGGCAGTGTGAATCAATAAGACGTGCACAAGCTATAAAAAAAAGAAAGAGGTGCATGTATGATGAGGGCTTTTCAGCCGCAATTGGTTTACATAGAACCTGGTGCATTAGAGTACGCGCTAGGTCGTGAATTAAAAGAGAAGTTTGAAAAAGAAGGTGTGGAGATTAGAGAAACGACTTCGCATAATCAAGTCCGAAACATTCCGGGGAAGAACGAATTGCAACAATATCGAAATGCGAAATCTACACTTGTAATTGGTGTTCGGAAAACATTAAAGTTCGATACATCAAAACCTTCCGCAGAATATGCACTACCACTAGCGACAGGCTGTATGGGGCATTGTCATTATTGTTACTTACAGACGACACTTGGAAATAAGCCATATATTCGTACTTACGTGAATTTAGAAGATATATTTGATGCTGCAGATCAATATATACAGGAACGAGCACCTGATATCACTCGTTTTGAGGCTGCTTGTACGTCAGATGTAGTTGGAATTGATCATTTAACGCACTCTTTGAAAAAGACGATTGAACATATTGGTCAAACAGACCTAGGACGCTTACGCTTCGTAACAAAATATCATCATGTTGATCATTTGCTTGATGCCAAACATAATGGAAATACTCGCTTCCGTTTTAGTGTGAATTCTGACTATGTAATTAAACAATTTGAACCAGGGACGTCCAGCTTTTTAGAAAGAATAGAAGCGGCGGGGAAAGTAGCAAAAGCAAATTATCCATTAGGATTTATCGTGGCACCGTTAATTTTGCATGAGGGTTGGAATGCAGGCTATTATGAACTATTTGAACGATTAGAGGCCATTTTACCGCTGTATGCAAAGAAAGATCTTACATTTGAATTAATCCAACATCGTTATACAAAAACAGCCAAAAATATTATTCAAAAGCGTTATCCTAAATCGAAACTTGAAATGAATGAAGAAGAAAGAAAGTATAAATGGGGTAAATATGGACGCGGCAAGTATGTTTATCAAGATGAACAAGCAGGGGAATTAAAAGAAACAATCCAATCCTATATTGATCGTTTCTTTCCAGAAGCAAAAATTGAATACTTTACTTAATGTGATACAAGTCATTGTCCTCTTCCTACATTGTAGTGTAAAATAAAACTGTTGCACATTTTCGAGTAGCATTTGAAATGTGCCAGAATAGGTATATAATACAGAGTTTTTTTGTATAAACACCGTAGTAGCCTGCAAACAGGGTAATTTGGCGACAAAAATGGAGGGGACACTATGCCAACACCTAGTATGGAAGATTATTTAGAAAGAATTTACATGTTGATTGAGGAGAAAGGCTATGCAAGGGTCTCCGATATCGCAGAGGCATTAGAAGTCCATCCTTCATCAGTGACAAAAATGGTTCAAAAATTGGATAAAAGTGATTATTTAATATATGAACGATATCGTGGTCTTGTTCTAACAGCAAAAGGAAAGAAAATAGGGAAAAGACTTGTCTACCGTCATGAACTTCTAGAGGATTTTATGAGGCTTATAGGGGTTGATGAAGCGCATATTTATCAAGATGTTGAAGGAATTGAGCATCATCTTAGTTGGGATGCGATTGATCGAATTGGAGATTTAGTTCAATTTTTTCAAGAACAGAAACAACGAGTAACAGAACTTAGAGATATTCAAAAAAGTAATGAAGAAGATGAATCGTAAGAGAAAACACCTGCTAACGGGTGTTTTTTTGTGTTTAAAAAAAGAATAATTTGGCTAGGGAGCAGGGACAAAAGTTGTTATTGACTTGAATAGTTTTATTAAATTCGATTTTGGTGAAGTCATGGTTTTCTAGAAATTTATAGGGACGTCCTACTTTGGTATAGACATATGGATAAGGTAGGAGGCGATATCTGATGAAAATTGACGGGGTGTTTGCGGGTGGAGGTGTAAAAGCCTTTGCGTTTGTCGGAGCGCTACAAGTGATGGAAGAAGAAGGATATGTGTTTGAGCGCTTGGCAGGAACAAGTGCAGGTTCCATCGTGGCCGCATTAATAAAAGTCGGGTATAGCAGTGAGGAGATCTTTACAATGCTAGATGACTTAGATGTTGAGTCGTTTAAAGATGAACGGATGTCGTTCCTTCCATTTTCTCTCGCTAAGTGGGTACACATGTATTTTCGGTTAGGGTTGTACAAGGGAAATGCTCTAGAGTCTTGGCTGAAAACAGTACTTGAAGCTAAAGGGGTCCGTACTTTTGGTGATTTGCCGAAAGGGTCATTACGAATTATTGCATCTGATTTATCAAAAGGGAAGTTATTGGTGCTACCTGATGATTTAAGGCAATACGGAGTTATCCCTGAAAAATTTCCAGTTGCAAGAGCTGTCAGAATGAGCTGTAGTATTCCATTTTTCTTTGAACCAGTAAAAATCTATGATCGTGCTAGTGCGGGAAAACCATCTTATATTGTAGATGGGGGAATCCTCAGTAATTTTCCAATGTGGTTATTTATGGATGGGAATACGAAGAGATGGAAACGTCCTGCTATTGGATTTCAATTAACACCTGAATTAAGTGAAATGCCTGCAAATAAAATCAATAATGCTGTAGAAATGTTTCGTGCATTATTCGAAACGATGAGTTCAGCACATGATATAAGATACATTGATCAGGATCACGCTCGTAACATTGTATTTATTCCTGTTTTGGATGTAAAGGCGACGGATTTTGAGCTAACTGAAAAGCAGAAAGAAAATCTTATCGTACTAGGGAGAGAAGAGACGAATTTTTTTTTGAAAAACTGGAGTTACTAATAAAGGTTGTTCAAAAAGGTACGACCTTTTTGAACAACCTTTTAAAAGAATGCGCGGTTCTTTTTTTTGTTTTTTTTGCCTTCAATGACAGTTAAATTATGATCTTCTCGTCGACGTTTTGGACGGGCAGGCTTCTTTTTAGCGCTAACGACATTTGTTGTTTTAGGTTTAAACGCTGCCGTTTTTGAAGGAGAAGATTGACGATTTAAACTCGTTCGCTTTGCTTTACGAAGTTGTGCACGACTTGGACCCGACTGTGATGGAAATAGCGGGGTTCCGTAACGTCGCGCCATAAACCAGCGGTAAATAAGAAAGAATACAGCGATGAACCCAACCATCATAAGAATTCGAGTTAAGAAACCTAAAGGATTATATAATAATTCGTAACCAAGACCAATAATAGCAAAAATAAGAACAGCAGGTATGATGTATTTCATTATCGAACGCATTGTCTACACCTCCAAAGAGTAATGATGTCACAGGCTACACCGTTTCTGTTTTTTGAAACTTTTCTGTTAAAATACATCTCGAGTACCACTATATCTTTGCGCCAAGTTTCAAAAGCTTTGACGTAATAATGAGGGAATAAACTTATCTATTCTATAAATTTAATTCTACATGAAACTGAAAAAATCCTCTAATGTAAATGCTTGGTCATTACCCAATTTAAAAAAACAATTTCTTTATAGTATACCCACTTTTGATAGCCTTCATTCTATATGGACAACATAAATTTCATGACTTTTCAACATTCTAATCGGACATACTACGGATGGAGGTGGTTCTTGTGGAAAAACAACAAGAAAACAGACAGGAAGAACAAATGTCATTTTCAGTAAAAGTAGCATTAATTGGCTTATTTGGAGGGTTGATTTGGTCGTTAGTTGGTTATTTTGCCTTCTATTTTAATTTTATAAGAGTCGGTCCAGCTCTTGCTTTAATGCCTTTTGTCGTTGGGGATTGGAAGGATACGTACATTGGTCAGCTTGTTGGTGTGGCAGTTATCGCGATTTTATCAATTGGACTAGCTTTTTTATATAAACTAGTATTACAAAAATTTCAAAAGCTATGGGTGGGAATTGGCTTCGGTCTTGTTTTGTGGCTTATCGTCTTTTACCTACTAAATCCATTCTTCCCTGGACTTAAATCAGTACAAAACCTTGATTTTAATACTATTATTACATCAATATGCTTATATGTCCTATATGGTACCTTCATTGGATACTCTATTTCTTATGAATATGCAGAGCAGCATCGAAATGACTAAACATTTTACACGATCACTCAGCCTCTTTTCGTTTATGCTACAATTATATTGAAAGATGAGTGAAAATACTTGTGAAGGAACTAAATTGTCTTTTTGTTTAAGTTCCAAACTTTACAGGAGAAACACGATCTTTATCTGACTCGAGTGAAGGAGAGGGATAATATTGAAACGAATTGAGGCATTGCGAACAAAATTCAAAGAACACGAAATTGATGGGTTATTGTTAACAAGCTCTTATAACAGACAGTATATGACACAGTTTACTGGAACTGCAGGAGTGGTAATTATCTCAGAGCAAAAAGCAATTTTCATTACAGATTTTCGCTATATGGAGCAAGCAAAGGAACAAGCAAAAGGATATGAAATTGTTCAACATACTGGACCTATTTTTGAAGAAGTTGCAAAACAAGTAGAGAAGCTTGGCTTAAAAAAACTTGGTTTCGAGCAAGCTCACCTTACATATGAAGCACATCAAGTGTATGCACGTAATATGGAACATGTCCAATTAATTCCTGTTGCTGGTTTAGTTGAAGAAGTCAGAATGATTAAAGATCAGGAAGAAATCCAACTGATTCAAGACGCAGCAAATATTGCTGATGCAGCCTTTGAACACATTATTACATATATTAGAGCTGGAATTACGGAGTTAGAAGTGTCTAATGAGTTGGAATTTTTCATGAGAAAACAGGGTGCAGTTAGTTCATCTTTTGATATTATCGTCGCGTCTGGTTACAGATCAGCACTCCCGCATGGTGTGGCGAGCGAAAAGATGATCGAAAAAGGAGAACTAGTGACACTTGATTTTGGAGCTTACTATAAAGGATATTGCTCAGATATTACTCGGACTGTTGCCGTTGGTGAGGTAAGTGATGAATTAAAGAATATTTATAATACAGTTCTCAATGCGCAACTACGAGGTATGGATGGCATTAAGCCAGGCATGACAGGAAAAGAAGCAGATGCATTGACACGGGACTATATAACGGAAAAAGGGTATGGAGATTATTTCGGTCACTCTACTGGGCATGGGCTTGGGATGGAAGTACACGAAGGACCTTCGCTGTCTATAAAATCAAACACAGTACTTGAACCAGGTATGATCGTAACAGTTGAGCCTGGAATTTATATCGCAGGTGTTGGTGGAACGAGAATAGAAGATGATACGCTAATAACAGAAGACGGAAACTGCTCTTTTACTCATTCACCGAAAGAACTGCTTGTATTAGGCGAATAGCTGTAAAAAAAATAAGATAAGAAACTTTTTCCAAGCTATGGTATAGTAAAAGTATGACTGAACGTTCAATTATTTGAATGGAAAAGATGGAGGAATAAAGGTATGATTTCTGTAAATGATTTTAAAACAGGATTAACAATTGAAGTAGACAATGGGATTTGGCAAGTAATGGAATTCCAACATGTTAAGCCAGGTAAAGGAGCGGCTTTTGTGCGCTCTAAACTACGTAATCTTCGTACAGGATCGGTGCAAGAAAAAACATTCCGCGCGGGCGAGAAAGTATCGAAAGCACACATTGAAAACCGTCGCATGGCTTACCTTTATGCGAGTGGAGATATGCATACGTTCATGGATAATGAATCGTATGAACAAATTGAGTTACCGACTGCTCAAATTGAACATGAACTTAAATTCTTAAAAGAAAATATGGTTGTTCAAATTATGACTTATCAAGGCGAAACACTTGGTGTAGAAGTACCTAATACGGTTGAACTTGAAGTGACTGAGACGGAGCCAGGAATTAAAGGAGATACCGCTTCTGGTGGAACGAAGCCAGCAACGTTAGAAACTGGTTTAACGGTCCAAGTTCCTTTCTTCATTAATCAAGGTGATGTTTTAATTATCGATTCACGTAGTAGTTCATATGTGTCACGTGCGTAATAACTGTAATACTACAAGAAGACTGTCAGACATAAATTTGTCTCACAGTCTTTTTTGAATCAGCAATCTACAATTTTAAAATTAATTGAATATGTGCATTCAAACTATTAAAAAAAGATGAGCTGCTCGCTAGCTCGTCTTTTTTTTGTTCTGAATAGGACGTTCCATTCATAAGGTTGTACAAAGTGATTTTAGTTGAGGTGGAACAATGAAGACGTGGTTTTACACGGTGGAAATGACATTGCTTGTGATGGTCGGGCTAAGGTTGCTTTCGGGGCTAATTGAATTAACCGTTGCAGGTTTAATTCTGAAGTTTAATAGCATTGAAAAGGCAGTTGCGTTAAATGCGATGCTAGCTATTATTGGCCCAACTATTTTTATTGCTTCTGTCGCGTTAGGTTTAATCGGAATGTCTGACAAATTATCGGCATCGAAATTTATCTTTATAGGTGCTGGAGTTGTATTGATTCTAATTGGAATCAGAAAGTAAGGGAGGCGGGTAGAAATGTTACAAGATATAGCAGCCATTTTACCAGAGAACATACGAGAAATAATCAATCGCCTACAACCAAATGTTGTACAAAAAACAGAAGAAATCCGTCTTCGTGTCAACAGACCTCTTGAAGTCGTTTCAGGGGGGAAACCGTACTATCCGTCAATTCAAGATCGTCATTACATTGTCCTAGCCGAGGATGCAAAGTATTTATTAAATCAACTTAGCCAGTACTCTATGTACGCTTTTGAAGAGGAACTACGGAGGGGCTTTATCACAATCAAAGGAGGACACCGAGTTGGGTTGGCTGGCAAAGTCGTACTCGACCGCGGACAAGTTAAAACATTGCGAGATATAAGCTCGTTTAATATACGAATTGCAAGGCAAACAATCGGAGTAGCAGAACGACTCATTTCCCAGTTATATGATCAAAGATGGCTAAATACGATCTTTATCGGTCCTCCTCAAACAGGGAAAACGACATTGCTACGCGATGTAGCGAGATTAATAAGCCAAGGGATGCCAAGTCGAAAGATTGCACCGTTAAAAGTTGGAATCGTAGATGAACGATCTGAGATTGCTGCAAGTATGAAAGGAATTCCTCAACTAGAGTTAGGGTCGCGTGTTGATGTGCTTGATGGTTGTCCAAAAGCTGAAGGAATGATGATGCTGATTCGTTCTATGAGTCCAGATGTCATTATTGTTGATGAGATCGGGAGAAAAGAAGATGCTTTCGCTGTCCAAGAAGCGCTCCATGCTGGAGTGAAGGTGATGACAACAGCACACGGGTTCTCTCTCGAAGATATTGAACGAAGGCCCGAGTTGAAGTCGTTACTCGACCAAGGTGCATTTGAACGTTGTGTTGAGTTGACGAGAACGACTCAAGCTGGTGTCATAAAGCGAATTCGTAATCAAGAGAGGAAAGATGTGGTGAAAATGACGTGAAGTTGATCGGAGCTGTCATCATCATTCTCGCAACAACCTGGATAGGGTTTGAATGTGCCAAACGGCTTAGTGAGCGACCGAAGCAGTTACGTCAACTGAAAGTAGCGATTCAGTCGCTTGAAGCAGAAATTATGTATGGTCTTACCCCGCTGGCTGAAGCAAGTAAGCATATTGCTAAACAAATGCCCAAACCAGTGTCTTATCTCTTTGAAAATTTTTCCTACCGGTTAATAAACAGACAAGAAACCGCTTTTGAAGCATGGGAAGAAAGTGTAAATGAAACGTGGAATCATACAGCGATGCTCGATAGTGAAAGGGAAGTCATGATGCAATTTGGTTCAACACTTGGTCAACATGACCGTGAGCAGCAACAAAAACAAATAAAATTAACCTTGTCTCATCTTGAGCGCGAAGAACAAGAGGCGAAGGACCGTCAATATAAATATGAACGGATGATAAAAAGTTTAGGATTTCTCACTGGAATACTAATTGTTATTTTAATGATCTAGTAGTAACGGACAGGAGGAGAGGGCTGTGGTGTATGATGTCAACACCATTTTTCAAATAGCAGGAATTGGAATTGTTGTAGCAATGATTCATACGGTTTTAAAGCAAATGGGAAAAGAAGACTGGGCTCATTGGGTTACGTTAATTGGGTTTGTCGTCGTTTTGTATATGGTGGCGACCATTGTAGATGATTTATTTCAGAAAATAAAAGGGGTATTCCTGTTCCAAGGGTAGGGGGGTGAGTTGCGATTGATATTATCCAAATTGTCGGGTTAGGGCTTATCGCAACCTTCCTAGCCCTAGTAATTAAAGAACAAAAACCGCTATTTGCCTTCATGCTAACTGTTTTTGTTGGAATCCTTATTTTTCTGTTTTTAATAGATGAAATTGTAAAAATAATTGACATGCTTGAAGGCATCGCTGAGCAAGCAAATATGAATATGATGTACTTGCAAACGATCTTAAAGATCATAGGAATAGCGTACATAGCAGAGTTCGGCTCGCAAATTGCTAAGGATGCAGGACAAGCTGCTATCGCTTCTAAAATTGAACTTGCTGGGAAAATTCTTATTTTAGTGATGGCAATACCAATCTTAACAGCAGTTATTGAAATGGTTCTCGCACTTTTACCAACGTAATAGAGAGCTAGATTGGGGGAGGGACAAGCGTGAACAAACGGTTCATTGTTCAAGGAATAGTCGTAGTTATCGTCTTAATACTGTTTGCACCAGTCAGCTTAGCTGAAACGGAACCGTTGGATGAGCAGGGGTTTGTTGATAAACAAATAGAACAACTGCAATTAGATGAAGTCCGCTCATTTTGGGAACAAATTTCTAACGAGTATGGTGGATTTTTACCTGAAAGTCAAAAAGGATCATTTATGGAATTTGTTCGTGGAGAAAAGCAATTTTCGATTAAAGAATGGGGAATGGGGCTTGTCCGCTACTTTCTGCATGAGTTAATCGTAAATGGCAAATTGTTAGGTTCACTTATATTGCTGACCGTTTTCTGTATGATCTTGCAATCTCTCCAAAATGCATTTGAACAGCAAACAGTCAGTAAAGTTGCATATGCCATCACCTATATGGTTTTAATGATTATTGCGTTAAATAGCTTTCATGTTGCGATCACATACGCACAAGAAGCTGTTAGTAGTATGATTCATTTCATGATTGCGTTATTGCCGTTATTGCTAGCTATGATGGCGGCAATTGGAAATATTACATCTGCAGCTCTATTTCATCCCTTAATTATCTTTTTAGTCAATACGAGCGGCTTACTTATTCAGCATATTGTCCTTCCGTTGTTGTTCTTATCTGCTGTTCTTAGTATTGTCAGTACACTTACAGACCATTATAAAGTGACGAAGCTAGCAACTTTCTTGCGTAACTTAGCCGTAGGGACATTAGGAGTATTTTTGACGATCTTCCTTGGTGTTATATCCGTGCAAGGGGCAGCAACGGCAGTGTCAGACGGGATAACGGTTAGAACAGCTAAATTTCTTGCTGGAAGTCTCGTACCTGTGGTTGGAAGAATGTTCACAGATGCTGCTGATACCGTATTAAGTGCCTCTCTCTTATTGAAAAACACGATTGGAATTGCTGGGCTTGGGATATTATTAATGCTTTGTGCATTTCCTGCAATAAAAGTATTGACTCTCGCTATTATCTTTAATTTATCTGCAGCCATTCTCCAACCATTAGGAGGTGGCCCAATCATTGAATGTTTATCAATCATTGGTAAGGCCGTAATCTTCGTATTCGCAGCAATGGCAGTTGTATGCCTTATGTTCTTTCTAGCAATCACAATTATGGTAGCTGCAGGAAATTTGTCTCTAATGATGAGGTAGAAGAGTTAATACAAAAAGAGCGATTTTTCCTTTTTGTATAAACTCGAAAGTGATGAGTGAAGCCGATGCAAGTATTTAAGTCCTTTAACAGCGGGTTTCTCATAAAGGACGCGCAGCGAGCGGAGCCATTGCATCTCCTTGAATTGACACAAAAAAATGCAAAAAGGGCGTTTTTTCCTTTTTGTATAAACTCTAGAAAGGAGTATAGCCTATGGGATTTTTGACGGAGTGGCTAACGAATATCATCCTATTAATCTTACTTGCGACCATACTTGAATTGATGCTGCCAAATTCGAATATGCAACGATACGTCAAAATGGTTGTCGGTTTGCTTCTACTTGTTGTTATGCTCCAACCGTTACTATCAATTTTTACAGAAGATGTTGATGAATGGCTGTTTTCTTTATCAAAAAAAACCGAACGTACAGAACAATCACTAAATGATTCAATTAATTTGCAAAAAAGAGAAATAGAGTTGGGTGTAAGTGCATATATCTTAGAACAGGTGGCTGTCCAATTGAAGAGACAAGTAAGAGAGACATTAGAGGATCAACATTCACTAGAAATTAAACATGTTGATATTAAGCTTAAGGGTGATCTGGATCAAACAATGGACGAAGAGCAGATTGTAGAGCAAATTCAGGCAGTCCATGTTTATGTACAGTCACAAGCCTCTGTAAATGAAAATGAACAGGAGAAATCAAGTGAAGTGTCGCTCGTACAAGTTGTTCAAATTGACACAAGAAGATCAATAACGAACGATGCGGAGGAAACAAATCCTGATTTAATTCCTGTTCAACAGCTTCTCTCAGAAAATTGGCACATCCCGAAAGAAAAGATTTTATTAGCGTGGGAAGGGGGGAAACAAGCAAAATGAATCGCGACGAACAGAAGGATCAACAATGGCTACAGGCCCTATTTAAGAAGCCGGAAAATGGAAAAAAGAAACGATTGCCCCTCCATTATATCTTGCTTCTTGGATGTGTAGGACTTGCACTCATGATAGCGGGCAACCTTCTGACCAATCCAACAGGAGACGAAGAACAAACCTTACCCGTCTTTAATGAAGAAGAGGAAGAAGCTGAAACAGCATTTGGGAAAAACACATCAGCTGAACCGAATTCAATGCAAGACTATGAAATGCGCTATGAAAATCAGCTAAAAGAAGTGCTCGAACAAATTGTAGGCGTATCCGATGTCAATGTAATGGTGAACTTAGCCAATACAGAGCGCAATGTGTATGAAAGAAACACAAATGAGAAGCAACAAAACACGGATGAGACAGATCGTGAAGGTGGCACAAGAAAAGTGGAAGATATTTCTCGTGACGAACAGCTTGTTATTACACGAAATGGTGATAAGGAAGAACCCATTCTAGTCGAACAGGAGAAACCAAACGTTCGAGGGGTGCTCGTTGTTGCTAAAGGAGTAGAGAATGCCCAAGTGAAAAGCTGGGTAGTCGAAGCAGTAAGTCGATCACTTGATGTACCAAGTCATAGAGTTTCGGTTATGCCGAAGAAAACAAAGGAGGATTCATAATGGTCTTAAAAAAGCAAACAGTTTGGTTGTTAACAATGTTGAGTTTAATTATCGTACTTTCCGTGTATTACGTACAATCCCCGGGGCCAGTACCTGGTGAGGAAATTGCATTTGTCGATGAAGGTCAAGAAGGAAGAATGGATATGGAGGAAATGCCAGAAGATGATGCAAATGAGGTAGTCGTTAACATTGCTGAAGAATTAGAAGAGGCAGATGCAGAGACAGAAGAGTCTGAATCAGGTGTTATTTCAAGTATCTCAACAAATGAAGCATTTGCTACAATTCGAATGGAACTCCAAGCAAGTCGTGATCGAATGGCTGAAGAATACACTTCCATTAGAGCGTCAGCAGATGCGTCAGCTGAAATGAAAGTGCAAGCTCATGATAAAAGCATTGAACTACAACGATTATCACAAAAAGAATCTCAACTAGAAACACTGATCATAGCAAAAGGATACGAAGATGCTCTTGTTATGGCAGAGGATGACCAAGTTCGTGTTATTGTTCAAACAGAAGAGCTTCCTCGTGAACAAGCAAATGAAATCTTAAGCATGGTTTATGATCACTTGGGACAGAACAACACCGTTACAGTTGCTCATCAAGCCGCTAAATAAATAGGGAGTCGCCCTTTATGAAGCCACTGAAAAAGATGAAAATCAGAGGCCACTGAAAAAGTCCATCGAGGAAGCGGCAATGGCTCCGTTGCGCGCCCGTTATGAGACTCACTCATAGCGGGCTTTTTATTCCAGGAAACGGCTATGCTCAGTGCCCTCAAAAAACGACCTTTTTCATTAGCTTCGCCCTTATTAGGGTGGCTTTTCGTTATTTCTCTAATAAGTTTACTATTACAAAAAGTTTGATGAAAACAATTGAAGATGCAACTCCTCATTTGTCTATGATATAATACGCAAAGTAACTAAATCTCAAGGAGCGATTAGTATGGAATGGAATGATTTAACAGATGGTGCGAAAGCTGTACTAGAGCAAACACGCAATATTAAAAATGATAATATTCAGATTGTCGAATTTGAAATTGGGTTTGAGCAACAATTTGAAGAAGGTCAAGAAGATACATATGCTGTTTCAATTCAAGAGGAAGATTATCAAAATCTTAAACGCTATACGAAAGAAAATGAGTATGGTGATAAGTATCATATGGCTAGAAATAAAAACATTGTTAAGATTATTCTACTCGAAAACGGAAAGATTCCTGATAATTTATCAGAGTTTCCTGTTTTTCGTCAATACAAGAAGGATGTTTTAGTAAAAGCGGAAGCTGAAAATAGTGGACAAGACTTATCACAAGAATAAGCGACTGCAAATAAGGGGGGATCGCCCGTTTTGGAATACCCTCTTTTAAAATAATATTTAGTTTTCCAGACTAATTCTATTTGAAGTTTGTATTGAAGGGATTCGCTTATCCCTGTCGAAGATATTAATGCGTTACAATTATGATATAATTTCTTATAATTATTTTTGAAACCCGTGTAACTAGTTTATGAATTAATACGGGGAAAGAGGGAGTGCACAAATATGTTAAAAGTTCAAGAGTTAAAAGAATTAATAAAAGCACTTGATCAATCAGATGTAGATGAACTTAAATTTGAGCAAGATGGAACAAAGTTAATCTTGAAAAAACACCCAGAACCAACACAGCCGGTAGAAAAAGTAGCTTATCAAGAGGTAGCAGCACCAGCACCAGTTGCAGCACAACCGGTTCAAGTTGAAACAAGCGCTGTTGCTGCTGTAGCAAAGGAAGAAACAAAGGAAATAGAAAGTACGCCAAGTGCTAATGTACATACAATTACATCACCAATGGTGGGGACGTTTTATTCAGCACCATCACCTGATGCAGCAGCATATGTAAAGCAAGGGGATAAAGTAACAGAAGAATCAGTTGTTTGCATAGTGGAAGCAATGAAACTTATGAATGAGATCGAAGCGGAAGTTAAAGGAAAGATTACGGAAGTTCTTGCTGAGAACGGCGAGCTTGTTGAATATGGACAACCATTATTTGTGGTAGAGCTTGTTTAACATAGGAGAGATATAATGATTAAAAAAGTTTTAATTGCAAATCGTGGGGAAATTGCAGTGCGAATCATACGCGCATGTAGAGAATTAGATATTGAAACAGTGGCCGTTTATTCAGAAGCAGACAGGGATTCCTTACATGTTAGACTAGCAGATGAAGCCATTTGTATAGGCCCAACACCTTCTAACAAAAGTTATCTAAATGTGACGAATATCATGAGTACGGCTACATTAACGGAAGTAGACGCTATTCATCCGGGCTATGGCTTTTTAGCCGAAAATGCTGATTTTGCAGAAATTTGTGCTGCTTGTAATATTACGTTTATTGGTCCGAGTCCTCAAGCGATTAATCAAATGGGAACGAAAGATGTCGCAAGGGAAACGATGGCAAAAGCAGGTGTACCAATCGTACCTGGTTCCAAAGGGATTGTTGCAAACATTGATGCGGGTCTTTCGGTTGCAGAGGAAATTGGTTACCCAGTTATCATTAAAGCCACTGCTGGTGGAGGAGGCAAAGGGATTCGTGTTGCTAGAACACCAGAAGAGCTTCGAAAAGGCATGAATATTACGCAACAAGAGGCAGCCACTGCTTTTGGAAATCCGGGGGTATATATTGAGAAATACATCGAGGACTTCCGCCATGTTGAAATCCAAGTATTAGCCGACAATCATGGGAATGTGATTCATCTTGGGGAACGAGATTGTAGTATTCAACGGCGCTTACAGAAGCTACTTGAAGAAACACCATCCCCAGCTATTTCAGAAAAAACAAGGAAAGAAATGGGCACAGCAGCTGTCAGTGCAGCAAAGGCAGTTGATTATTCTGGTGCAGGGACAGTTGAATTCATTTATGACCATAACAATGGAAACTTTTATTTTATGGAAATGAATACACGAATTCAAGTAGAGCATCCTGTTACGGAAATGGTTACAGGAATCGATTTAATTAAAGAACAAATTCGCGTAGCGAGTGGAGAAATCTTATCCGTTACTCAAGAGGATGTAACTTTTAATGGTTGGTCAATTGAATGCCGGATTAATGCAGAGAACCCTGCAAAGAAATTCATGCCTTCTCCTGGGAAAATTACGAACTACTTAGCACCAGGTGGTTTAGGTATTCGAGTGGACTCTGCTGCTTATCCAGGGTATGTGATTTCACCTTTTTATGATTCAATGGTTGCAAAAGTCATTACTCACGGAGCAACACGTGCAGAAGCCATTGCCAAAATGAAACGAGCATTAGAGGAGTTTGAAGTTGAGGGAGTTGAAACGACGATCCCTTTTCACCTTCGTCTGTTAAATCATGAAACGTTTATTTCAGGTGACTTCAATACAAAATTCCTTGAACTTTATGATGTGATGTCTGTAAAACTCTGACAATAAATAGAGTTGTTTGATTTTGCAATTGAACACTCTATAAATAGGAGGAAATGAACAATGAATGATAACCACATTCTTGAACTAGAAGAACAAAAGTCTGAACTTGGTACAGTTGAAATTTCACCAGAGGTAATTGAAGTCATTGCTGGTATTGCTGCATCTGAGGTCGACGGGGTTGCGATGTTGCGTGGCAATTTTGCTGCGGGTGTAGCAGAAAAGTTAGGAAGAAAAAATCACGGAAAAGGTGTTAAAGTTGAATTAGCTGAAGACGGAATAACAGTGGATGTTTCAGTTATCATCACGTACGGTGTAGCAGTTCCAGAGGTTGCTAATCTAATTCAGCAAAATATTAAGCAAGCTCTGCAAACGATGACAGCGATTGAACTTCAAGCAATTAATGTACACGTTGTTGGAGTTCAATTTGAAACAACTGATCCGGTTGAACAAGACGAAGTCCAATAAACAATGCGCGTTGTTTTTGACAGTTAGGGTAGTTACCTTGGCTGTCTTTTCGTCATTTTGGGCTATAATAGAAGAGACTATTCCAAAAGCAATGAGCGAAGCCGTTGCATGGTTTTAGACAAACCCATTAATAATAAGAATGTCCATTTATTGGACAAGTTGTAACAGTGATTAGAGAAAGCGAAAGATTCTTCACATTACAATCTAAATTGTTCTGTTTTAGCACTACATGTTATGCTATTATCAACATATTAAAAGTACAAGAAGGAGTTTGACTAATGAATCGAAGAGTAGCAAGACTAAGAGCTGCACAAGCGCTCTATCAAATAGATTTAACGGATGGTGACAGTGAGGGTGCGATTGAGAGTGTCCTAGATGAGGGAGAAACGCCAAGTTCATTTATGCTTGACCTTGTTCGTGGAACACTTGAACACAAAAGTACGATTGATCCTGTCATTTCTTCTAGCCTACAAGGTTGGACACTTGATCGTATGGGACTTGTAGACAGAGCGATCGTTCGTATGACGCTTTACGAGATGAAATTCATTGACGACATTCCTGTAAATGTTACCTTCAATGAAGGGATTGAATTAGCCAAAGCATTTGGTGGAGAAGAATCAGGAAAGTTTGTGAACGGTGTATTATCGAAAGCGATGGAAAAGTTACAAAATTAAACAAATCCAAAGAGGAGTGACACATTCATGACAGCTTTATTATTAAATGGAAAAGAACTAGCTGCAAAGAAAAGAGAACAATTAAAAAGAGACGTTGAGGTATTAGCCTCTGAAAATATTGTGCCTGGCTTAGCCGTAATTCTTGTAGGCGAAGATCCAGCTTCACAATCGTATGTTAAAGCAAAGCAAAAAGCATGTGAGCAAGCAGGGATTCATTCTGTTTTAATTAAAAAGCCAACTTCAATATCAGAAGAAGAACTACTTTCTGAAATTGATCGTCTTAACAATGATGAAACAATTGATGGAATTTTAGTTCAATTGCCAATTCCAGAACATATTTCTGAACAGGCTGTCATTGAACGAATTGCTCCTAACAAAGACGTAGATGGGTTCCATCCAATTAACATTGGGAAAATGATGACAGGAGAAGATACGTTTTTGCCGTGTACTCCTTTTGGTGTTGTTGAGATGCTTAAAGAGGCAAACATAGATCTTATTGGGAAACATGCTGTGGTTGTAGGAAGAAGTAATATTGTCGGCAAGCCAGTTGGACAGCTTTTGTTAAATGAACATGCAACGGTTACATACACTCATTCTCGCACGAAGAATTTACGTGAAATGACGAATCTTGCTGATATTTTAATTGTTGCGATTGGAAAACCAAAATTCATCGGGGCAGACGACGTTAAAGATGGTGCGGTAGTGGTTGATGTAGGTATTAATCGAGTTGATGGGAAGCTATGTGGTGACGTTGATTTTGATAGCGTGAAAGAAAAAGCTTCATATTTAACACCTGTACCTGGCGGGGTAGGTCCGATGACGATTACGATGCTTCTTGAAAATACAATTTTATCAGCCAGAAAGCGTTCGTAGGGTGATTAATGGCTGCTAAGAGTGTTTTAACGATTTCTGAAGTGACCCGTTATATTAAATCGCTAATGGAAGAAGATGTGATGCTTCAAAGTGTTTGGATACGAGGTGAGCTTTCAAACGTCAAGATGCATAGTCGTGGTCATTTGTATTTTACAGTAAAAGATGATAAATCACGCATGCAGGCCGTTATGTTTGCTGGTCATAACCGGTATTTAACGTTTAAGCCGGAAAATGGAATGAAGGTATTGCTCCGTGGTGAGGTCAATGTATATGAGCCATATGGTCAGTATCAATTTTATGCAAAGGAAATGCAACCTGATGGAGTGGGCAGTTTGTATCTTGCCTACGAAAAGCTCAAAGCGCAATTGGAAAAAGAAGGGTTATTTTCGCCTGAAAGAAAAAAGCCGCTTCCACTATTTCCTTCTCGTATTGCGGTCATTACTTCTCCGACAGGTGCCGCGATTCGTGATATTGTAACTACTTTAAAGCGTCGCTATCCAATTGCTCAAATTACGTTGTTACCTGTTCTTGTGCAAGGAGATCAGGCTCCTAATTCCATTATGCGAGCCATTGAACAAGCGGATCTTGCTAATTGTTTTGATTGTTTAATAGTTGGTCGAGGAGGCGGTTCAATTGAAGAATTATGGGCGTTTAACGATGAGGGGGTTGCAAGAGCCATTGCAACAGCAGAGGTACCTATTATATCTGCAGTTGGCCATGAGACAGATTTTACGATAAGCGATTTTGTTGCCGATTTACGAGCGCCGACACCTACGGGGGCAGCTGAGTTGGCTGTACCTGATTACCGGGAAGTTCATAGGTCGTTATCCATGATGCGAAAAAGACTTCAGAAAGTTATGAATGATAAAGTAACGGCTGAATCTGATAAGTTAGAGAGATTGAAGCGTTCTTATGCGTTTAGGTATCCAGAACAATTAATTCGTCAAAAGGAACAGCAGTTAGATGGCTATTTTGATCGGCTAAAGCGAGCTATTGTATCGACGGTTACACAGTCATCTACTCAATTAACGCATTTAGATAAATCATTATCAAGGCTTCATCCACATGTAAGAGTACAACAAGCAAAGGACCAAAAGAAACAACTACAGCAGTCGTTAATAAAAGCAATGAAAGAGCAAATTAAGTCAAAGCGATTGCCATTTGAGAAAGCTATTGGTGAATTGAATCTTCTTAGTCCTTTGAGATTGATGGATAGAGGATACAGTTTGGCTTATGATCGTGATGAGAAATCATTAATTAAATCAACCAAGCAAGTCGAGGTTGGTACAAAGGTTGATATACGTCTTAAAGACGGGACACTTCTATGTCTTGTTGAGGACACAGACCCAATGGAATAGGAGGAGAAAAAATGACAGAGAAAAAAGAGCTGAATTTCGAAGATGCAATGCAAGAGCTTGAGCAGGTCGTTGAACGTCTTGAACAAGGAGATGTGCCACTTGAAAAAGCCATTTCCATGTTTCAAGAAGGAATGAATTTATCGAAACAATGTCACGAAAAGCTTGAACAGGTTGAAAAACAAATGGACCACATCCTTCATGAAGATGGAGAGTTGGAACTGTTACATTTTCAGGAGGATGAGTGATAGTGACTGAAGAGCTTACTTCCTTTCTACAGGAAATAAAATATGACATTGAAGAAAGATTGCCTAAACACCTAGAACAACTAAGGGCACCACTTGTATTAAAGGACGCTATGATTTATTCATTAAATGCTGGTGGGAAAAGAATTAGACCAGCCCTGCTACTCGCAACAATAAAAAGCTTTGAAAAGCCAATCAGGAGCGGCTTGGATATGGCTTGTGCAATTGAGATGATTCACACATATTCTCTCATCCATGATGACTTACCTGCCATGGATGATGATGATTTACGTCGGGGGAAACCGACAAATCACAAAGTCTTTGGTGAGGCGATGGCAATTTTAGCTGGAGATGCGCTTCTTACATATAGCTTTGAGCTCGTTGCAACAATGAATGAAAAGGAAATAACTGCAACGCAAAAATTACTCTTGATCCAAGAGTTGGCCAAGGCAGCTGGACCAGAAGGAATGGTTGGTGGACAAGTTGCTGATATTGAAGGAGAAAATCAAGCTTTAACATTAGAGGAGCTTGTATACATTCATCAGCATAAGACGGGTGAGCTTCTTGCTATGTCAATCGTGGCAGGAGCAATTATTGCTGGAGCTACAACAGATGATATTAGGAATCTAAGGCTTTTTGCTAAAGAGTTAGGACTAATGTTCCAAATCAAAGATGATATCCTTGATGTAGAAGGGGATACGGAGACAATTGGAAAACCAAGTGGTAGTGATGATGGAAATAATAAAAGTACCTATCCTAATTTGTTAGGATTAAATGGCGCTAAAAAGAAACTTGATGAGCATATGTTACGGGCAAAAGAATATTTATATAATGTTAACATGAATCATGAGCTCCTTTTGACATTAACTACCTATGTAGCAGAGCGTGACCATTAATTCAAAGCATTTCCATTGAGGTTAGAAATGGCTCATGCTATAATAGCGAGACCGAGAGTGGTGCAGTATTCTAGTCAGTCCTCCGTTCTTGAAGGCGGGGCTAAAAATCCGCCAAAGGGCACATCGATGAAGCTCCTTGTCTTGGCTTGAGGCGCCCAGCCTTGGGTCTTGACTGGGAGAAAAGGTAGTAGGGCGATCCACAAAGGCATGTGGGCGTTGACCCTCCTACCGTGGAGGCCTTTTGCTCGGGCCATACAAGAGTATGGCTTAAGGGCAAAGGGTATGAACCTGCAACGGCAAGCTAGGGAGCTTGTCTGCAGCGTAGCCTGCCTTGAGTGGAGGGAGAGGGGATTATGGAAATGAGGTCAAAACGTGTCGGCCAACAGGTTTTGACTTTGACCCATATGAAATCTACTCTGCAAAAGAGGATAAAAGAATGGCAAGGGACTGCTGAGGAAATCTCCTAGACTGTTCAAGAGACATTTAAAGAGGATTGCAGTGTAGACTAAGTGGTAATCCAGTCTGACGATTGGTGACAACGTCAAGTTTAGTATAAAGGGAAACCGCCTCTGCGGCGACGCAAAGGAGCTAAATTGGGAAATCCTACTGGACCTAAGCTACAGAGTTTACTCTTTAAATGACCACTCCAAACATATACATAGTACTTTTCTTAAAAAAAGGTGATCGATAGATAATTATGAAACCTCTTCAGAAATCAATACATTGGAGTTTGGGAATCGCCGTTATCACACTTGTGTTAGCGGCTATTTTTTCAGTTATTTCAACATTTATTTTAAGTGGCGTTACTTGGGCAATCGGCATGGGGATTGTCTTTATTATTGTCTTTTTAGGTGTGTTCTTTGATACAATAGGTGTAGCCGCAACTGCAGCGGATGAGAAACCATTTCATGCAATGGCTTCAGAACGCTTATATGGAGCAAAACATGCTGTGCTAATAACTAGAAATGCTGATAAATTTGCTAACTTTTGTAATGATGTAATTGGTGATATTTCTGGTATTATAAGTGGAACCGCATCTGCTTACGTCGTTTTGCAACTGTCTGTACAGTTAGGCTATGGAGATACGTCGATCCAGCAATTTGCAATCTCTATTCTTTTTACGAGTGTAGTCGCTGCTTTAACAGTTGGGGGCAAAGCTGTTGGGAAAACTTTGGCGATTCACTACTCAACTCCGATCATCTATCAAGTAGGTAGATTATTATATTTTTTAGAGGTAAGATTAAAAATAAAAATATTTTCAACAAATGGAAAAACGAAGAAAAAAGACAAACTGACTCGAAAGTGAGGGTTCCTTTATGAAACTAGAGGAATTTAAAGACCCAAGCGACCTTAAGAATTATTCAAAAGTACAACTCGAGGATCTCGCTGAAGATATCCGCCATTTTTTAATTGAAAAACTATCCGTTACAGGAGGACACCTTGGACCGAATTTAGGAGTTGTAGAACTTACACTTGTTTTGCATCATTTATTTGAGAGTCCTAAGGATAAGTTTATATGGGATGTAGGTCATCAAGCATATGTTCATAAGATTCTAACTGGTCGGGCAGGCCAATTCGATAAACTACGTCAATACAAAGGATTATGTGGTTTTCCGAAACGAAACGAAAGTGAGCACGATGTTTGGGAAACTGGACATAGCTCAACATCTCTTTCTGCTGCTATGGGAATGGCTACAGCAAGAGATATTAAAGGTACAGATGAGAACGTCATAGCGATCATTGGAGATGGTGCTCTTACAGGTGGGATGGCACTTGAAGCATTAAATCATATTGGACATGAGCAAACCGATTTAATTGTTATTTTAAATGATAATGAAATGTCGATAGCTCCCAATGTAGGGGCCTTGCATAATGTGTTAGCGCGTTTACGTACGGCAGGGAAATATCATAAGGCAAAAGAAGAGCTAGAACAATTAATTAAAAAAATCCCAGCGTTTGGTGGAAAGCTAGCTTCTACTGCTGAACGAGTGAAGGATAGTTTGAAATATCTACTCGTATCAGGAATCTTTTTTGAAGAATTAGGTTTCACCTATTTAGGCCCTGTTGATGGACATGATCTCGATGATTTAGCAGAAAACTTGAAATATGCTAAGAAAACAAAAGGACCAGTACTTGTTCATGTTCTGACGAAAAAAGGAAAAGGGTATGAACCAGCTGAAAACGACGCGAAGGGGACGTGGCATGGCCTTGGACCGTACAAAATTGAGTCTGGTGAAGTCGTGAAAAAGCCAGGTCCTCCTAGTTATAGTGGCGTCTTCGCTGAAACGTTAAAGAAAATCGCACGCGAGGATAAACGAATTGTTGCGTTAACAGCGGCGATGCCAGGTGGGACGAAACTTGATGTATTTGCAAAAGAATTTCCGAAGCGAATGTTTGATGTAGGGATAGCGGAGCAACACGCAACGACAATGGCTGGTGGATTAGCGACACAAGGGATGAAGCCGGTGTTTGCTGTTTATTCAACATTTTTACAACGTGGATATGATCAAGTTGTTCACGATATTTGTAGACAAAACCTAAATGTTGTCTTTGCGATTGACCGAGCAGGACTTGTAGGGGCAGACGGTGAAACACACCAAGGTGTATTTGATATTGCGTATCTTCGTCACCTTCCAAACATGAAAATTATTATGCCAAAAGATGAAAATGAATTACAGCATATGATTTATACAGCTTGTCAATATGATGATGGTCCGATAGCTGTTCGTTATCCTCGAGGAAATGGATATGGCATTAAAATGGATGAAGAATTGAAGAAACTGCCGATCGGGAAATGGGACACGATACATGAAGGCACAGAAGCCTGTATTTTAACGTTTGGAACAATGCTACCAGTTGCAAAAGAAGTAGTAAGTCAACTAGCGAAACAAGGTATTTCAGTTAAATTAGTAAATGCCAACTCGGTAAAGCCATTAGATGAGCAACTTTTGCATGATTTAGCAAAGTTAGAAATTCCACTATTAACTCTAGAGGAAGCAGCTCTTCAAGGTGGCTTTGGCAGTGCAGTATTGGAATATTTCCATGACCAAGGTTTTCACAACGTCGAAGTGAAACGAATGGGAATTCCAGATAAATTTATTGAGCACGGTAGTGTATCTGAATTGCTTGAAGAAATTGGTCTGACTTCAGCAAATGTTCTTGATCAACTTGTGACAATGCTACCAAAAAAAAGACAAAGGGCGTAACGGACATTGACTAAGAAAGAGCGTATTGATGTTTTGCTTGTGGAACTAGGGCTTATTGAAACGCGAGAGAAGGCGAAACGTTCAATAATGGCTGGTCTTGTTTTTTCTGGGACAGAACGAATCGATAAGCCAGGAATAAAGGTTGATCGTAATACCCCTCTTGAGATTAAAGGAAATCCGCTTCCATATGTCAGCCGTGGAGGATTAAAATTAGAAAAGGCTATTTCTCTTTTTAACCTTTCATTAGAGGGGAAAATTGTGATTGATATAGGTGCATCAACAGGTGGGTTTACCGATTGCTCATTGCAAAATGGAGCAAAAGCCGTGTACGCATTAGATGTTGGTTATAATCAATTAGCATGGAAGCTAAGGCAGGACGAGCGTGTAACCGTAATGGAACGAACTAATTTTCGTTACGTAACACCAGAAGACTTACAGGAAGGCTTGCCTCAATTTGCCACTATTGATGTTTCCTTTATTTCTTTAAAGCTCATACTACCAGTTCTAAAAACAATTCTTGTTTCAAGTAGTGATGTGATTGCTCTAGTTAAACCGCAATTTGAAGCGGGACGAGAGCAAGTTGGAAAAAAAGGAATTGTTCGTGAAAGATCTGTTCATGAAGATGTGTTAAAGAGAATGACAGATTTTGCGACCTCTGAAGGATACGATGTGGAAGGTCTTAGCTTTTCTCCGATTAAAGGAGGAGAAGGGAATATTGAATTTCTCATGCATTTACGTTTTGAGGGTACAAAAGAAGTTGGCATGATTGATGATGAGATCTCGGTACAAGATGTTGTTGATCAAGCTCATGAATCATTAAAAACGAAACAAGTCGAAGCGGATCATTAATTAGGAGGCCTTAGTTCAGCAATGGACTAAGGCTTTTTTAAAATGCTGATAGTTTACATTTTTGTAAATAGCGCAAACTTGCTACTTAAAATGAGAAAAACAAATAGTTTTCTTGTTTTTTTGCAATATTTGTCGTCTCTAATGTTGTATTGTTACAAAAATACATGGATAATGAATGTATGAGATAGTATAGAAATAGGTGAGATAAGATGAACAAAGGACAAAGACATATAAAAATTCGAGAGATTATTGCAAATAATGAGGTTGAAACACAAGACGATTTAGTTGAACAATTACGTCAAGCAGGGTATAACGTAACTCAAGCAACGGTATCAAGGGACATCAAGGAGTTGCACCTAGTTAAGGTTCCGATGCAAGATGGGCGTTATAAATATAGCTTACCTGCAGACCAACGTTTTAATCCATTGCAGAAGCTAAAACGTGCTTTAATGGATAGCTTTGTCAGCATTGACTTTTCAGAAAATTTAATTGTTATGAAAACATTACCAGGTAATGCAAACTCCATTGGCGCGTTGATTGATAACCTTGATTGGACTGAGATTATGGGCTCGATATGCGGGGATGATACGATATTAATTATTTGCAAAAGAAAAGAGGAATGCCCGGGAGTTACCGAGCGATTTTTAGATATGCTATAAGGGTGGGACGTGCATGTTAATTGAATTATCAATTAGACATTTTGCGATTATTGAGGAACTAACAGTACAGTTTGAAAAAGGGTTAACCGTTTTAACTGGGGAAACTGGAGCGGGTAAATCGATTATTATTGATGCAATTGGGTTGCTTCTTGGTGGTCGAGGATCAGCAGAATTTGTTCGATACGGAGAAAAGCGTGCCGAAATTGAAGGATTGTTCATCGTGGAAGAAAACCATCCTATTATGGAAAAGGCAATGGAAGTAGGAATAGATGTTCAAGATTCCATGTTTATTCTAAGAAGAAATATTACTTCACAAGGAAAAAGCATTTGCCGAGTCAATGGGAAATTGGTTACTCTAGCGATTTTACGTGAAATTGGACGAACGCTAGTTGATATTCATGGCCAACATGAACACCAAACACTAATACAACCGGAAGAGCATATAGCAATGCTGGACGGATTTATTCAGCATAAACTTTCTCCAACACTTGAAGAGTATCAGAATTTATATAAACGGGCACTCCAGCTTCAAAATCAAGTGACAAGCTTAAGTAAAAACGAGCAGGAAATGGCACAAAAATTAGATTTGTTTCAGTACCAATTGGAAGAAATTGAACAAGCGAAATTGGTGCCGAACGAAGACATTCAATTAATGGATGAGCGACATAAGCTGACTCATAGTGAAAAATTATATTCTCTACTTCAGGATAGCTACACAAGCTTATATGGAGAGGGGAGAGGTCTTGACTTCCTGAGTACCGCTGTGACCCATCTTGAAGAGGCCGCAAATATTGATCAAGAGTTAAAAGCATTACTTGAATCGGTGAGTAATAGCTATTTTCTACTAGAGGAAGCTGCTTTTACAATAAGGGACCGAGTTGAACAGATTGAATTTGATCCAAATCGACTAGAATTTATAGAGAGTCGACTTCACGATATTCAGCGGTTGAAACGGAAATATGGGGAGTCAGTCGATGATATTTTAGAATATGCTTCTAGAGTAGAGGAAGACTTAGACTCAATTATCCATAAAGATGATCGTATTATTAAACTGAAGGCAGAATTAGATGTTTTGTGGCGAGATATTCTTGTTGAGGCAAAAGCATTAACAGCAATAAGAAAGCAAGGAGCAAAGGAATTAACCGAAGCAATTCACGGGCAACTTCGTTCTTTATATATGGAGAAAACAATCTTTGATGTACGTGTTACTGAAAAAGCTCGCAGCAAATTTTCACCCCTTATTGATGGACAAGCAACCCCTTTTGGCCAAGATGGGATAGATTCAGTAGAGTTTTACTTGTCGACTAATCCAGGTGAACCGATGAAGCAACTTTCTAAAGTCGCTTCTGGAGGAGAAATCTCACGGATTATGCTTGCGATTAAATCAATTTTTTCAAATCAACAAGGTGTAACGTCTGTTATCTTTGATGAAGTTGATACAGGCGTGAGTGGTCGCGTTGCTCAAGCAATTGCTGAAAAAATACATGCGATCTCTATCGGATCACAAGTGTTATGCATTACACATTTGCCACAGGTCGCGGCGATGGCTGATTCACACCTGTACATTCATAAGCAGGAAGAGAATGAACGAGTCAAAACATCAGTGAAATTACTATCAACAGAAGAAAAAATAAACGAAATTGCTCGTATGATTTCCGGAGTAGAAATGACTGACTTAACGATCCAACATGCGAAGGAATTATTGGAGCTCGCAGAATTGCATAAACAGCCTGCTTGAAAAGCTACCCCAAAAAAGAAAACACTGAAAAAGGCACAAACCAGAAGCCACAATGGCTCCGCACGTTGCGCGCCCGCGGATTGAGAAACCCACTCATAGCGGGCTTTAATACAAGGCAACGGCTACGCTTATTGCTTTTTCAGTGGCCTTAAACATCGACCTTTTTCAGTGCCCTCAAAAACTAACCTTTTCAGTAGCATCCAAAAAAGGTTAGCTTTTTTCTTTTTGTTCCAGTTATAAATGTTCACACAGAAGGCAACATTAATAGTACAGCCAATAACGGAGGTGTGGGCAAGGAGCTAGGAGAGTGAAGTGAGTGAGAGGCGATATAATACGGAAAACAGTAGGGGTCCTTGTTTTTATATTTGTAGTAAGCCTAGGTTTTTCTGATGGGGTTCGTGAATGGGTTCAAATTCCTACAACGATGACGATATTTGAAGGCGAGTTGTCACCAATAGAAGATGCAACGAAGTCATTCAAAGCGGTTACGGCATCAACTGCGCCATCAGCGCTTACATTTCAAATGACTGGAACAAGTGAGTCTGAACCAACAGATAAAGTGTCATTAGAAGTTGCAGGATTTCCTGTAAAAAGCATTGATGTTAATGTTCTTCCGAAAACAGAAGTTATACCGGGTGGGCAATCGATTGGTGTTAAGTTAAATACTGAAGGAGTGCTCGTAGTTGGTCATCATCTTGTAGAAAATGATGATGGAGAAGCTTCGCCAGGAGAAGAAGCAGGAATCGAAGTAGGCGATATGATCACTAAGATTGATGATCATGAGATTCAACGAATGAGTCAAGTTGGTGAGTATGTACAAACAGCAGGTGAAGCTGGTCGCAGCCTTAAACTAGAAGTAAAGCGAGACAATCAAACGATTGAGAAGAACTTAACACCTTTAAAAGCAAAAGGAGAGCATTCTTACCGAATGGGTCTTTATATAAGAGACTCAGCAGCTGGTGTAGGTACGTTAACTTTTTATGATCCAAATTCAAAAAAATACGGGGCATTGGGTCATGTAATATCTGATGTGGACACACAAAAACCAATTGTTGTCCATGATGGTCAAATTATTCGCTCTTCGGTTACCTCAATTGAAAAAGGAAGCAATGGAGACCCGGGCGAAAAGCTTGCAAGTTTATCCGAACAACGTGATGTTTTAGGTACAATTGAAAAAAATAGTTCCTTTGGTATATTTGGAACATTAAAAGAAGCAAATTTAAAAAATAAAATACATGATGATAAAATGCCTATATCGCTTTCTACTCATGTGAAAGAGGGGCCTGCAAAGATTTTAACAGTTGTTGAAGGGGAAGATGTTGAAGAATATGACATCGAAATTGTAAGCTCAGTCCCACAAAAACAACCAGCTACAAAAGGGATGGTTATTAAAGTAACAGACCCTAAATTACTAGAAGCAACAGGTGGAATCGTTCAGGGGATGAGTGGAAGCCCGATTATTCAAGATGGAAAATTAATTGGTGCGGTTACCCATGTCTTTGTCAACGATCCAACTAGTGGATACGGTTGTCATATAAGTTGGATGTTAGAAGAAGCAGGAGTAACGGATCATTTTGCAAATAAACAAGGAGCCAAAGCGAGTTAAATCGTTTTGGCTTCTTTTCTTTTCAATATTATGTGGTATGATAAGAATAAGCAAAGAAAATTCGACAAAGTTAGTTTTATGAATTTGTCAAAATGCGAATAAGGTCGAATGAGGAAGTATACTGGAGAAACACTGAGTAAATCGAAAAAAACTTAAATAATATAAAAAAAATAAAAGGAATTGAATGCTCGCTGTCGAAAACGTAAATTAAGAGAGAAAACAGGAAACAGAGGAGGCTATTTAAGTGCAAAAAGTCAAAGTGTGTATCGCTGATGATAACCGTGAGTTAGTCAACTTACTAAATGAATACATATCAACCCAGAATGATTTACAAGTTGTAGGGACAGCTTATAATGGTCAAGAATGCTTGAGTTTAATTGAGGAACAAGAACCGGACGTACTTATCTTGGATATTATTATGCCTCATTTAGATGGTCTGGCTGTACTTGAGCGAATTAATAAACTGAATTTGAAGAAAAGACCGAATATCATTATGCTTACAGCATTCGGACAAGAGGATGTTACGAAAAAGGCAGTTGATCTAGGTGCAGCATATTACGTGTTAAAACCATTTGATATGGAAGTGTTAATTTCCAATATTAGAGAAGTGAGTGGACAAACAAGATCATTTATTCAACAATCTTCAACGCAATCATTCATATCAAATGCACAGAAGAAGGACCATAATACTTTTAATTTAGACGCGAGCATCACGAGTATCATTCATGAAATTGGTGTACCAGCTCATATTAAAGGTTATATGTATTTACGTGAAGCGATTACAATGGTTTACAATGATATTGAACTTCTAGGGTCAATTACAAAGGTTCTTTACCCTGACATTGCCAAGAAGTTTAATACAACATCAAGTCGAGTTGAACGTGCCATTCGTCACGCAATCGAAGTGGCTTGGAGTCGTGGCAATATAGACTCTATTTCAAGTTTATTTGGTTATACGGTAAGTCATTCAAAGGCAAAACCAACGAACTCTGAATTTATTGCTATGGTTGCTGATAAATTGCGGATTGAACATAAAGTGTCTTGAAAGAACCCTAACAAATCAGATCGAAAAGATTGATCTAAAAACACTTCTATTAACAAAGTAGAGGTGTTTTTTTATTGTCTGTTAAGAAAGTGTCTGAAATTATAAAAAAAGAAAAGGGTTTCCACTGTCTATATAGTATTTAATCTAGAGAGGAGCGTGGTTTCTTGTTTAATGATAACAGAGTGAATATTATCTTCATTATCGGAACAGCGATAATCCTGAAATTTACGGTAGCAAGTATTCTTTTATTCGTCTGGTGTCAGATGAAGAAAAAGAAAAAATTATAGGCATTCCAATTCAGGAGTGTTTTTAATTTTCCTGAAAATGAATTAAAGGTTTAAGGCCAAATAACCGAAACATTGAATATAGTAAATTTAGAACAAATGTAAGTTCATGAATGATTGATAAATAAATTTATGAAAACTGCTCATATTATGACCAAACGGTGCAAAGAGGGTTTTCATATGACTAAGTTAATTAAAGGACCTATCTATGAACATAAACAGACAAAGAAGCTGCTCCAATATTTACCGAAACGCTCTATTGTTTATTTGTGGCATGAAGATTTAGACGGTGTGGCGGTAGATGGATTAATTGAGGCGAAAGTGAAGGCTGTAATCAACGCTAAGACTTCAATGAGTGGTCGGTATCCTCAAGATCATGTAAAACATCTACTACAAGCTGGAATCCCAGTTTTTGATGTGATGGATTCTTCAAAATCAGAAGAGGGCTATCAAGGGGAAGAAGCGATTATTTTTCAAAATGAACTTTATGTTGAACATCAGGATGAACCTGTGTATGTAGCTAGTTTGCTCACGTATACAGAACACCTAATTGAGGAGAAAGAGAAATTAGCAGAGCGCAATTATTCCAATCAATTCCAACATTTTGTTCAAAATACGTTACAATATGCTGAACGTGAGTCTGCCTGGTTTACAGACATTCCTGATTTACCAGCTTCTCTTTCTAAGTTAAAAGGGACAGAAGTCTTTGTTGTAGCGAGAAATACAAATTACGAAAAGGATATTAAAGCTGTACGTCACGCCTTAGCAAAATCAAAAACGTGTATTGTGGCAGTAGATGGAGCGGCAGATGGACTATTAAAACATAAAGTCGTTCCTGATTTTATTATCGGTGATATGGATTCTATAAGTGAAAATGCAATTCATTGTGGGGCTGTGCTTATTTGCCATGAGCATCCGAATGGACACTCTCCAGGAAAAGAACGCTTACAAGAGCTAGGATTAGATGTTGACACGATCCGATTTATTGGAACAAGTGAAGATGTTGCGATTACAGCTTCCTATTGGGCAGGAGCAGACCGACTATTTTTAATCGGCTGTCGAACAGGAATGACAGAATTTCTGGAAAAAGGACGAGCTGGTATGGGTTCAACATGGCTGTGCCGAATTCAAGCAGGTGATAAAATAACTGATTTAAAAGGAATTCATACGTTGGAGGGCAACAATAGGCTCGTATTCAAATGGCAAAAAAGGAAAGATCACAAGAAACCATCGTTTGTTGAAGCAATTCAAACCCTTGTGAACGACCGTATCGTAGCATCGAAGAAGAAGGGGGTTCTTCGTCATGAATGATATCTCCTTTATTATCCCAGCCTATAATGAAGAAGAGAGAATAGGGAAAACATTAGAAACTATTAAGAAATATTTTCCTTCAGCTGAGGTAATTGTAATTGATGATGGCAGTCGTGATAAGACGAAAGAAATTGCTGAAATGTATGCGGATACGGTTTTTTCAAGTTCGATCAATAGAGGAAAGGGCTACGCAATGCAACAGGGGTGGCGTTTAGCAACGAGAACCTATATTGCTTGTTTAGATGCGGACTTAGAGGAATCGGCAAAAGACGTCTTCTCACTTATACAGCCGCTTCAACAGGGAAGGGCAGATGTCACCATTTCGATAATTAAACCTGGAAGACAAGCTGGAATGGGGTTTGTCAAACGAAGAGTTCAATCTATCGTTCTCAGGGAAACTGGTGTGAAATTACAGGCTCCCCTATCAGGTCAACGAGTCTTTCATCGAAAGTGGTTGAAGGTTTTACTCAAAAAGGCTTATCATGGGTTTGGAATTGAAACACAGATGACAATTGATTTATTACAGGCGGGGGCAAAGTGTTTAGAAATCCCTACAACTATGCAGCATAGAGAAATGGGAAAGGATATGAAAGGCTTTGTTCATCGTATAAGACAATGGGCTGACATAAAGAAGCAGCTCAGAGGAGCTAAGCCATGATCGTATTTTTTATTTCATTACCGGTTGTTGCCTATTTAAGTATGATCGCTTTCCAAACAATGAATTTAGGTGTTTTAAATTATGAAGGGAAGCAAGTGCCTTATAGCCTAGGTGTTGTCATTATTTATAGTTTTGCTTTTGCTTACGCTTTTCCTCCTCAAATAAATGAAACGTTATCCTTCTCTGCTTTTTTATACGTGTTTAGTATTTGGTTTATTGGGCTAATGGATGACATTTATGGAAAGTCTTATCCAAAAGGGCTAAAAGGCCATATAATGCATGCAATTGGAAAAGGTGTTTTCACAACAGGTTTAGTTAAAGCAGTAGGAACTGTTGCATTTTCAGTTTTATTTCTGTGGATGAATCAGCCTGTCTCTATTTTTGCTTCGTTTGTTGCCTTGTGTTTGTTAACCGGGTTTCCCCATGTTATGAACTTATTTGATACACGTCCGTTGAGAGTTTGGAAGGTGACAGTATGTATAGTCATATCTGTCATTGTTGTTAATCCGTTGCCGGCTTTTCCCTTCATTATGATGTTACTATCGATCCTTTATGTTCTATATGTATTAGAAGGATATAAAAAAGCAATGTTGGGGGATAACGGAGCTACAGTGATTGGTGCGATTTTGGCCGTGATTAGTTTAAATCATCTTAGTTTCCTGCTTCAAATAGTCCTTCTTATGTTCGTCGTAATGTTTATTGCATTAGCTGAAAAATATTCTTTTTCTAAAGTAATCGAAAAGTCTACACTTTTAAGAAGGATCGATCAGCTTGGTGTGATGAGAAAGTAAACAGCGAGGCTCTGTTACTGTAAGAAATGCAGTGGTTATAATTATTGCATTATTGCGCTGAGTCAAGGTGAGAGGGTACCGATTTGACTCAGCATCTAACAATGTATCATTAAGATTTAGGCTTTTGAAACCGAGGAGCAATTTTCCCGTTTTTTCGATCACGATAGAAAATAAATCCTCCAATAAAGCTTAAACCAGCTATAAAAGCAATCAAACCTACTAGAAATTGTAATGATAAATTTGGGTAAGGGAAATTGAGAATCTGGAAAAAAGTATCCCTCATTAATTTTATTCCATAGCCAGCAAATAACCCTGGTATAACTAATATCATAAGCGCTAGAAAACGTCCCATCAAACATTCCTCTTTCTTAGACTTATCGTTCTGTTTATCAGCAAATAGTATAGCGTACTTATTGGTTACTACTTGTATGAACAAACGCAAACGATTGAAGCAATTTTTTAATAAATTCAAGGTCGATATTTGTATCAACCTCCCAAACTCTATCATATCTAAAATTCTTTACTGTGTACATCTTAGTAGTTGCATTTTTGTGTCTTTTGCGTAATAGTAAAAGAAGGAAAATTAATAGTAGAAGTTAAGACCAAGTCATAAAAAAGGTGATGTAAATGAAGCGAGCCATAATAATTGGTGCTGGACAAGGTGGGACAGCCCTGTTTCAGATGCTCATGGATATTGAACATATAGAAGTTGTAGCTATGTTTGATATTCAAACGTCAGCCCCTGGTATAATAGAGGCGAAAAAACATCACATTCTAACGGGTACCGATTGGAAAGAGATTTGTCATAAACAGATTGATTATGTTTTCGAAGCAACGGGAAAACCAAGTGTGTTGCTAGAACTACGAAAAACGCTCGATTCTAAGACGATGATTGTTCCGTCTCAACTTGCTAGACTTTTTTACTCGTTAATACAAGACAAAGATCAGCTTATTCAGCGTTTAAATGAACAAATGTCGATACAGGAAACGATATTAAATTCTACACATGATGGCATGATCGCAATTGATTCGTATGGACATGTGTTAATTTTTAATAAAGCTGCTGAAAGAATTTCGGGAACGAATGCTAGTGTTGCAATTGGTCGACCGATAAAAGACGTTTTGAAGTCGAGTGGATTGCCTCGGGTCATGAGAACTCAGGAGGCCGAGCATCATCGGAAACAGCAATTAGAGAACGGAACGAATGTGATTACAACAAGAGTACCAATGTTTGAGGAAGGGCGTTGCATTGGAGCTCTAGCTGTTTTTAAAGATATAACAGACCTTGTTGAGATGTCGGATCAAGTAACAAATTTGAAAAGCATTCAGACAATGCTTGAGGCGATTATTCATTCTTCTGATGATGCGATCTCAGTTGTGGATGAAAAGGGAATTGGCTTAATGATAAATCCTGCTTATACACGTCTAACAGGCTTGCAGCCAGAGTATGTAATTGGGCATCCTGCTACAGCTGATATTTCAGAAGGAGAAAGTATGCATTTACAAGTTCTCGAAACAGGGAAAGCAGTCCGCGGTGTGACATTAAAGGTTGGACCAAATAACAAAGACGTAATCGTAAACGTAGCACCGATTATTGTAGATGGTGCTAAGCGTGGAAGCGTTGGAGTTATCCATGATGTATCAGAATTAAAAGCATTACATACTCAACTTGAAAAGGCGAAGAAGCGAATCCAAACGCTTGAAGCGAAATATTCGTTTAATGAAATTGTCGGTACGTCCAACGAGATGAAAGTAGCGATTGGCCAAGCGAAATTAGCAGCTTCTACTCCAGCAACAATTTTGTTGCGAGGGGAATCTGGGACAGGAAAAGAGCTATTTGCTCATGCTATACATAATGAAAGTAAGAGGAGCCATCATTCATTTGTTCGAGTGAATTGTGCGGCATTATCGGAACAATTACTTGAAAGTGAACTGTTTGGATATGAAGAGGGTGCCTTTTCTGGTGCGAAAAGAGGAGGGAAGCGGGGACTCTTTGAAGAAGCTGATAATGGAAGTATTTTTCTTGATGAAATAGGTGAATTATCCAGTTCGATGCAAGCAAAGTTGCTTAGAGTCTTGCAGGAACAAGAGATTGTAAGAGTTGGGGGAACGAAGCCGATTTCCATTGATGTTCGGATTATTGCCGCAACAAATGTAAACTTAGAAAAAGCTATTGTTGAGAACCGTTTTCGTGAAGATCTTTATTATCGTTTAGATAAGTTCCCGATCTATATCCCTCCTTTACGTGAGAGAATGAATGACCTTGAGCAATTGGCTGTACACCTTTTAATGAAATTAAATAGAGATTATGGTAGGTACGTCCAATCAATTTCAAAAGAGGCGATAAATAATTTAACGACATATCATTGGCCGGGAAATGTCAGAGAGTTAGAAAATGTACTAGCACGGACAATGATTTACATGGAGCCGTCTAGTCAGTGTGTTGAGCGACATCATTTACCACCACTCCATCATGTGAACGCTGCACCAAATTTTCTTAATCAAAGCAACCAACTGATAGAGGTAGATGGCGATCTCCAACAGGTAGTAAACGAATACGAAAAAACTGTAATTATTCAAACGTTAGACAAATGCCAAGGAAATCGGACGAAAGCAGCAAAAGTGTTAGGGATATCGCTTCGCTCTCTTTATTATAAAATGGAGAAATACAATATTGCATAATGTTGCATGCAATATGTTGCGTAGCAATGAAAAATATTGCATGTTTCATTTTGGAATGTGATCGTTTTGTGAAGACTAATAAGGATTATTTTTAACTTATAAAATTTTTTCCTTTCAGAGCTGGTGTGAAGACGATAATTGTATCATCAATTATTTTGAATGAAAGAGGGTTAAGATAGGCATGTAAGAGAAATGATGCCTTTAACTAGGATCTGTCTTTCACTTTAAAAAAGTAGGATAAAGTTAACTTTTTCATTGGAAGAAGTTCTGGAGTGGGTTGGATTCCTCAAATGGCATGGAACTTGCAGGAAGAAGGCAAAGGGCTCATCTTTAACGATGTGGCATATTCAAGGAGGCAACAAAATGGAATTATTCTCATATATGGAAAATTACGACTATGAACAAGTCGTTGTATGTCAAGATAAAGTGTCGGGTTTAAAGGCTATTATCGCCATTCATGATACGACGCTTGGACCGGCACTTGGCGGTACAAGAATGTGGATGTATGACACAGAAGCAGACGCATTTGAAGATGCATTACGATTGGCAAAAGGAATGACGTACAAGAATGCTGCGGCAGGGTTGAACCTTGGTGGGGGAAAGACAGTTATAATAGGAGATCCACGCAAAGATAAAAATGAAGAAATGTTTCGGGCCTTTGGCAGGTATATTCAAGGACTAAATGGTCGTTATATTACAGCAGAAGATGTCGGTACAACGGTTCAAGATATGGATACAATTTATGAAGAAACTGACTATGTAACGGGAATATCTCCTGCTTTTGGTTCATCTGGAAATCCTTCTCCAGTAACAGCTTATGGTGTTTACGTAGGGATGAAAGCTTCAGCAAAAGAAGCGTTTGGTACGGATGACCTAGCTGGAAAGACGATTGCCGTTCAAGGAGTAGGGAATGTTGCTTACAACTTGTGCAAACACCTTCACGAAGAAGGAGCGTCTTTAATCGTTACAGATATCAACAAGGAATCTGTCCAACGTGCAGTAGCAGACTTTAATGCTAAGGCAGTTGACGTAAATGATATATATGGTGTGGAATGTGATATTTTTTCTCCATGTGCATTGGGGGCGATTATTAATGACCAAACGATTCCACAATTAAAAGCAAAAGTAATTGCTGGTGCTGCTAACAATCAATTAAAAGAAGAGCGCCATGGGAGCTTAATTCACGAAATGGGTATCGTATATGCACCGGATTATGTTATTAATGCAGGTGGCGTTATTAACGTAGCAGATGAATTAAATGGTTACAATAGCGAACGTGCGCTAAAGAAAGTAGAAGGGATTTATCAAAACATAGAAAAAGTAATAAATATATCAAAAAGAGATCAAATCCCAACATTTAAAGCAGCGGATCGTATGGCGGAAGAAAGAATTGAGCGTATGAGAAGATCTAGACGTCAATTCTTACAAAACGGACAACACATTCTATCTCGCCGCTAAAGAGCTTGTATAATATCCTGGTATGAATTGATAGCAGGCGTACGAATGAAGAATGAATAGATGTACGGGTGACCGGAAATAGACCAAAAGACCGGAAAGACTTTGCTGGGGTTTCGGGCTAAGAGTACTAATTTCTCATCCGCGGTATGAGTGACCGAAGCCACTGCCATTTTTCATAACAATTATAAGTCGTGTAGTACCACCACTTACATAAGGAGCAAGGAGGGATCGATTGCATGGCTGAAGAATACGATCTTGTAATTTTAGGAGCGGGTACAGGCGGTTATGTTGCAGCGATACGTGCTGCTCAACATGGATTAAAAGTAGCTGTAGTCGAAAAAGAAAAACTTGGGGGAACTTGTTTGCACAAAGGCTGCATACCTAGTAAAGCACTGCTTCGAAGTGCTGAAGTGTTGGCTACTGCGAAACGCTCAGATGACTTTGGAGTAATTACAGGTGATGTGAGTCTTGATTTCACGAAGGTGCAAAAAAGAAAAGAATCCATTGTTGAACAATTACATCGTGGTGTTCAACATTTAATGCAAAAGGGAAAAATTGATGTTTTTGAAGGGAAAGGACGAATTCTCGGTCCATCGATTTTTTCACCGACACCTGGAACAATTTCAGTTGAACGTTCTGATGGGCAAGAAAACACAATGCTTATTCCGAAAAATGTTATCATCGCAACAGGTTCTTCTCCTCGTGGATTGCCAGACCTAGAAGCTGATGGCAAATACGTATTGTATTCAGATCATGCGCTCGAGCTAGAAGTATTGCCGTCCACTATCATAATTGTAGGCGGAGGGGTTATTGGAATTGAATGGGCATCTATGCTTAATGATTTTGGTGTAGACGTGACGGTTATTGAATACAGCGAACAAATTCTTCCAACAGAGGATGCTGATATAGCCAAAGAAGCGGCAAGGATCTTAAAGAAAAAAGGCATCAAAATTATAACAAGCGCTAACGTTTTGCCAGAAACGTTTGAGAAAGATCAAGGAGTTACGTTTTCTGCTGAGGTAAATGGCACACAGGAAACCTTCCATGCTGATCAATTGTTGCTTTCTGTTGGTCGTAGTCCGAATGTTGCTGATATTGGCCTTGAGAATACAGATATTCAAGTTGAGAATGGTGCGATTTCGGTAAATGAATACAACCAAACAAAAGAATCGCACATCTATGCAATTGGCGATGTCATTGGTGGTTTACAATTAGCACATGTTGCCTCTCATGAAGGCATTGTCGCTGTTGACCATATCACTGATAAGAAAGTAGAACCAATTAATTATGATACAATCGCAAAGTGTATTTATAGTTCCCCAGAAATGGCCAGTGTCGGGATAACAGAGAAGCAAGCGATAGAACAAGGTTTCAATGTGAAAGTGGGAACCTTTCCGTTTAAGGCGATCGGGAAAGCTCTCGTTTACGGACAATCGGATGGTTTTGTCAAAATCATAGCAAATAAAGAAAATGACGATGTCTTAGGCGTTCATATGATTGGGCCTCATGTAACCGATCTTATTTCTGAAGCGGCATTAGCGCAAGTTGTCGATGCAGCACATTTTGAAATAGCTGACATGATTCATCCGCACCCTACTTTATCTGAAGTTATGAAAGAAGCAGCCTTAGCTGTTGACGGTCTTGCGATCCATTCTTAAACATGTTCTTGAAGGAGGAAATAAGATGACTGAAAATCGACACCATGCTCTAGGCTTATCTGATGAAACAGTACTTGAGATGTATAAAATAATGCTTTTTGCACGAAAAATAGATGAGCGCATGTGGCTTTTAAATCGGGCAGGGAAAATACCGTTTGTTATTTCATGTCAAGGTCAGGAGGCCGCTCAAGTTGGAGCTGCATTTGCCCTTGATCGCAACAAGGATTATATATTACCTTACTATCGCGACATGGGAGTCGTCTTAACGTTTGGTATGACAGCTCAAGATTTAATGTTATCAGGGTTTGCGAAAGCAGAGGATCCAAACTCAGGCGGTCGTCAGATGCCTGGACATTTTGGACAAAAGAAAAATCGTATTGTAACGGGTTCATCTCCAGTTACAACTCAAGTTCCTCATGCGGTAGGAATTGCTCTTGGAGGGAAGATGCAAGGGAAGGATTTTGTCACGTTTACAACGTTTGGTGAAGGGTCTTCCAACCAAGGAGATTTTCATGAGGGAGCTAACTTTGCAGGGGTTCATAAGCTACCTGTTATTTTCATGTGTGAAAATAATAAATATGCGATTTCAGTTCCAATTGAAAAGCAACTTGCTTGTGAAAAAGTGTCAGACCGAGCAATTGGATATGGAATGCCAGGGGTGACAGTTGATGGAAATGATCCTCTTGCTGTCTATGAAGCAGTGAAAACAGCAGCAGACCGGGCCAGAAATGGTGAAGGTCCTTCTTTGATAGAAACGGTCTCTTACCGGTTAACTCCACACTCTAGTGATGATGATGACCGAGCTTATCGTTCGCGAGAAGAGGTAGAGGCAGCAAAGAAGCTAGATGCTATTTTTACATTTGCTGATTATTTAACAGGAATCGGTATTTTAACTGAAGAAATTTCTGCACAGCTTGAGAAAGAAATAGCAACGATTATTGATGAAGCGACTGAATATGCAGAACAAGCACCTTATGCGGACCCTGAAAGTGCAATGAATTACGTGTACGCAGAGGAATAGAGAGGGGGAATAGGACGATGGCTGTTATTTCATATATTGAAGCTGTAACGCAAGCGTTAGAAGAGGAAATGGAACGAGATGAGAACGTGTTTGTTCTTGGGGAAGATGTTGGAGCTCGTGGTGGTGTATTCCGAGCGACGAATGGACTATATGAAAAATTTGGTGAAGCACGGGTTATTGATACACCACTTGCAGAATCGGCGATTGCTGGTGTGGGAATTGGTGCGGCCATGTATGGCATGAAACCAGTTGCTGAAATGCAATTTGCTGATTTTATTATGCCAGCTGTGAATCAAATTATTTCGGAAGCAGCCAAAATTCGCTATCGCTCAAACAATGACTGGAGTTGTCCGATTACGATCCGTGCTCCATACGGAGGCGGAGTACATGGTGCGCTATATCACTCGCAATCTGTTGAAGCAATTTTTGCTAATGTACCAGGATTAAAAATCGTAATGCCGTCTACCCCATATGACGTCAAAGGTCTATTAAAAGCGGCGATTCGCGATCCTGATCCTGTTTTATTTTTTGAACATAAACGTGCGTACCGCTTAATTAAAGGGGAAGTACCTGAAGAAGACTACACTCTTCCAATCGGAAAGGCCGATGTCAAACGCGAAGGCGAAGACATAACGGTTATCACGTACGGTTTATCTGTTCACTTTGCGTTGCAAGCAGCAGAACGTCTTGAAAAAGATGGGGTTAGCGTACATATCCTTGATCTACGTACGGTGTATCCACTTGATCAAGACGCGATCATTGAAGCTGCTTCGAAAACAGGAAAAGTCCTTCTAATTACAGAAGCAAACAAAGAAGGCAGCATTATGAGTGAAGTAGCAGCGATCATAGCGGAACACTGCTTATTTGACTTAGATGCACCCATTCAACGATTAGCTGGTCCAGATGTACCAGCAATGCCATATGCACCAACGATGGAAAAGTTTTTTATGATCAATCCTGAAAAAGTCGAAAAAGCAATGCGTGAGCTAGCAGAATTTTAAGCGATAGGAGGGATACCGATTGGCGACAGAAATGAAAATGCCCCAGCTTGGGGAAAGTGTGACAGAGGGAACCATCAGCAAATGGCTTGTTGAACCAGGTCAATTTGTCAATAAGTACGATCCAATTGCCGAAGTAATGACGGACAAAGTAAATGCAGAAGTTCCATCGTCCTATTCAGGTACAATCAAAGAGCTTTTTGTTCAAGAAGATGAAACCGTAGAAGTGGGAGTCGTGATTTGTACAATTACAGTAGAAGGTGAATCAAGTGATTCGCGTGACATTAAGAGCCCTCAACCTATCGATACAGTGACTAGTTCTACATCATCTGTACAAGAACCGGATCAATCACAGAAGCGTCGTTACTCTCCTGCTGTCTTGCGTATGGCGCAAGAACATGACATTGATCTTGAACAAGTAACCGGATCTGGAAAAGGAGGACGGATTACGCGGAAAGACTTGCAACGTTTACTCGATAGTGGCAAGCGCACAGTAGCTACTACATCATCAGTGGCAACGAATGTCAAAGAAAACCGAGAGAAGCAAGCTCCGGAACAATCTATTGTTAAGCCTTTGACAGAAGAGCCGATAGTTGATATACCAATAGCTAAAGGTGATGTTGAAATTCCTGTGTCAGGAGTAAGAAAGGCAATTGCTGCTAACATGGTGAAAAGCAAGCATGAGGCTCCTCACGCTTGGATGATGGTGGAAGTCGATGTCACAAACCTAGTGCAGTATCGTAACCAAGTGAAGCAAGGTTTTAAAGAAAAAGAAGGATTTAATCTAACCTTCCTTCCATTTTTCATTAAAGCAACGGTCGAAGCCTTAAAGGAATTCCCACACCTAAATTCAATGTGGGCTGGAGATAAAATCATTCAAAAGAAAGAAATAAATATTTCTCTTGCGGTTGCAACAGAGGGTGCACTTTTTGTTCCTGTTATTAAAAACGCTGATGAAAAGAGTATTAAAGGAATTGGTCGTGAAGTCCAAGAGTTAGCCGGAAAAGTTCGTTCAGGAAAACTAAGCGGGGCAGATATGCAAGGTGGTACGTTCACCGTTAACAATACTGGTTCGTTCGGTTCGGTTTTGTCTACGCCAATTATTAATCATCCGCAAGCAGCTATTCTTTCAATTGAATCGATTGTCAAGCGTCCAGTCGTCATTGAAAGTGATGCTGGTGACATGATTGCTATTCGGAGTATGGTAAACCTATGCCTATCGCTTGACCACCGCGTGTTAGATGGTCTTGTTTGTGGACGTTTCCTTGCACGGGTGAAGGAATTACTGGAAAATACGACTGCTGAAAAGACGTCTATTTATTAATATCATAAGTACAAAAGCTGTTTGACATAATAAACTGCCCCCTGTCAAGTAGACAGTGGAAATAATAAAAATGATTTAAGCGGCTTTAGCTCTATATTCCATAGGGCTA
>NZ_JAXBLX010000031.1:0-55074 GCF_037027555.1 Halalkalibacter kiskunsagensis
AACTACATCCTCTCCCACCCGGAATAACGGAAGGAAGAATTCTTTGCCCTCCTTCTTCCTTCCGTTATGGAGGGCGCAAGGAGGCCACTCCTTGTTTACCTTGCCCCGCCAAATAAACAAGTAAAAAAACAATCACCTGTCCCCCCTCACACTCGACCGAAGTTTGACAATCCAGCGGGGGGCTTAGTTTATCTTACCTCCCTAACTACATCCTCTCCCACCCGGAATAACGGAAGGAAGAATTCTTTGCCCTCCTTCTTCCTTCCGTTATGGAGGGCGCTAGCTCTCCATGCCTTTTAGACCTTATCAAACCGACCCATAATAACACATCACAATCCAACTCACCCCCTCAATCACGACTGAAGCCTGACAATCCGGCGGGCGAGGCTTAGTTTATCTTACCTCCCAAACTTCACCTCTCTCTCCCGGAATAACGCAAGGAGGCAACAGCTTGTTCTATTTGCCTCCCGCCTACCTGTTCCTCTCAACCCACAAAAAAAAACGCACTCACTCCTAAAAGGGGAAAGTGCGGGCTTTTCATTCTGACAACTCTTTCCGATACTGACTCGGTGTTTTGCCTTCATACTCCTTAAAAATTTTAATAAAGTACTTTGACGTTTGATAGCCAACTTCCTCCGCAACATCAGCTATCGGCAATTTCGTTGAAAGTAAAAGATTTTTTGCATTTTGCAGCTTACGCCGTGTTACGTACTCGCTAAATGTCATATTCGTTTGATCCTTAAATAGCACACTAAAATAACTTGGATTCAAATGAACATACTCTGCTACCTCACGCATACTTAGCTTTTCTTTCGCATTCTCATTCACATAGTCCATCGCTTTTTTAATTGGCGATTCTGTTTGAAGGCTCCGTTTCTCCAAATCAATTAGCCGCTCATCGACGACTTTCTTAATAATTCCTTCATGTTCACGACTTTCTCCGACTTGTAAAGCTTGTTCAACTGCTTCAATTAGCTTAGATTTCATAACCGGTTTTAGCAGATAGTTTAATACACCAAACCGAATCGCTTCTTGCGCATAGTCAAATTCTGAATAAGCTGAGATCACAATTGCGACTGGTTTATGCCCTTCGTTTTCAATGAGTTTCAATAACTGTAATCCTGTCATCTCCGGCATCCGAATGTCTGTAATAAGCAATTGAATTTTTGCATCTCTTATGACTGCTAATGCTTCTTCTCCACTAGCTGCGGTGATGATCTCAAATCGACCGTCTGCCCAATTGTCTAACGTTTTCTTTAAGCCTTGTCTCGTTCGTGGCTCATCATCAACTACTAAGATCGTTTTCGCCCGCATCATTAACTCCCTCCCTCACTCGGTATTTCAAAAAAGACTCGGGTCCCTTTCCCTACTTCGCTTTCAATCGTAATTCCCTTGACCGTTTCCCCGTTATAAAATAACTCCAGCCTTTTATTTACATTGACCATCGCGATCCCATTGCCTTTTACCGATGGTATTCTGTCATTTTTAATTAACTTCATGACAGTCTCAATAGATGTCTTGTCCATTCCCGGTCCATCGTCGACAACTTCTACCAAAAGGGTTTCTGGGTTCTCAGACTGCCCGACACGAACAGATACTTCCCCTTGTCCATTTTTATTTCCAACTCCATGTAAAATTGCATTTTCCACGAGTGGCTGAATTAATAATTTGGGAATTTTCACTGCTTCATATTCAATCGGCACATTAATTTTCCATGTTAACCTGTCACCAAACCGTATTTTCATAATGTGCATATATCGTTCAATATGATCAACTTCCTCTTTTAAATAAACCCAGCCATCATCCATTGGATGGCTGATCGTATATCGAAACAGCTCGGACATTGCAATCACGTATTCAGCTAGCTCATCTTCCCCTTTCTCATCAAGGGACCAATAGAGCGCTTCTAATGTATTAAATAGAAAGTGTGGATTAATTTGAGCTTGCAACGCCTTTAACTCTGATTGGCTCCGAATAAGTTCCTTTTCATAGACGACTTCAATTAAATGATTCATCGTTGTCACCATATCATTATACGTCTCGTTTAATTCATTTAATTCAACGGTCGAATAGGTTTCAGGATTTGGTTTTAACGCACCTAACTTTCCATAATGCATGATCTTTGTTAGCTTTTGAATCGGCCTCGTTACTAAGTTGGACAATCCATAAGAAAAAAACAGGAAGATCAAAAATCCAATACCAGCAGAGTACATCAAGGTGGTTTGCAGAAAGACCACATCTTCAGTAACCGCAGCAATCGGCATTAAGATGAATGTTTGCCAGCCGGTTAACCGAGAATCCTCTTTTACTAACATGTATTCCGTCTCATCGATCATGACACTTTCCTGATCGTGGGTGACCATTCGTTCAATATCCCCTTGATAGGTAGAAGCGATCATCTTATCATGCTCATCGACTAAAATCATAAAGTCTTCTACTTCATCCGACTCTTGAAACTGAAAATAATCGGACCTGATTTGAACGACTAAATACCCACCTGGTGAAAACCAACGATCGATTAAATTCACTTGCCGTAAAGCTAAGAAGATATTAGGATTCAGACGGTCTCTTCCAATCCATACGAGTCTTCCTTTTGCCTCTTCCGCTTGCCTAATCGACTCTTCTTCAATCCTGCCAATTAAATTAGCTTCATTTAATGGAAAGACCCTTTGTCCATCATGTAAATACAATTCAAATAAATCAATGCCATTTGAATAGGCTTGATAGTTATTCACTATATTCATAAGAGCTTGTCTCTGATTAAACGTTGCCGGTTGCCCGAGTTCTTCTTCTAGTAATAATTGCTGCACAGAAGGGTCCGTTGCGACTTGATTCGTTAAGCGATCAATATGCTGATAAAGCTCGTCCATTCTACCACTCGCTTGAACGGCTGTTTGCTGAATTTGCCTTTCCGCATTGTTTTTGAGCAAAGTTGAAACGGCATTATAGGTCATCCCCCCAACTACGAATAGAACAATGGCCATAACAATAACAAAAACAAGTAATATTTGATTCCGTAATGTGCTCCACTTTCGTAACTTTTGTTTCATTGGTAGCAATCCTTTCTAGAGGCTGTTAAAAAAGACGTTTTTTCTTTTTCAACAACCTTTGAACACACTCTTCAAGAAGGTCGTTTCGGTCACACATAATAAAAAGTTCTCGCACATGATTATAGCATTATTGAAACGGTTTCCATATGAAGAGTCAAGGAATATGTACTTGGAAAACAACGCTTCTTCATACCAAAAAGACAGAGAACCAGTCTCTGCCTTATTATAATCAGTATCAAACTAATTCGGGGCGTACCAGGTACCTCACTCAAACAGTGAGCCTGCTTTTAGCAAAAATCCAGCTGCTGTCGCTCCTTCAATGATTCGTTCTTTATCATAGTACGTAGGCTTTCCAAGTCCGCCGTCCCCTAAAATAAATACTGTTACGATCTGATCGATTGGATGAACGAGCCAGTACTCTTTTACGCCATGGTGTGTTCATATAACTGATGCTTTCGGATATAGATGGGCTGCAGTCGCAGGCGAGAGGACCTCGATAACCAAGCTTCTGCAGATCACAAACAACACTGACATCAGGTTGAACGACTGTCTTAATCTCTTCATCTGATTCATCAGTACTTTCACCTAGCCGTACGTCACAAGGAGCAATATAGACGTCACAAGGTTGATCTTTTAAAAAGTTAGCAAATTACCTCCAAGCTCAAGTACCAAAAGTTGATGTTCACTAGAAGGAGCAGGTCATCGCATCAGTAGAAAGTCAGCTCTCCCGCTCTACCCGTTATAACTCTCAAACCGCTTAAACCTCCACACCGCCAACGCAAAAAACAACACTGACAAAGCAACAGTACACGACACAACCATCCAAACGTCCTTGCTCCAAACTCCTTCTAATAAAACCATCGAGGCCGCAGCGCGAAGATTCCCAGGACTCCATTCCATAAATCTTGGTAGCAACGATGTCAAAAGACTAATCGCTCCTAAAAAGAGGATGCTTGCTCCGGCAATGCCTCCATTATTTTTCACGACGGTCCCTGTAAAAATCGTCACGGCTACAACAAACACAATCCAAAGGCTATAGACAATGAAACTGCTGATTATAACAGTCCATGCCACATCCGAAAAAAGCAAATTCGTATAATACCATGTGAAGCCATAGCTTAAGAAAAAGGCGACAAGCAAAAGAACCAACTGAGCCACATACTTACTCCCGATATATTGTAGGGCGCTGATCGGCCTTACCATGACAAGAGTGAGCGATCCATTTTGTCGCTCTTGTGCAATGACGCTCATAACAGCGAGCACAAAGAGAAGGGTCCCAATCATTCCGAATTGAGACAGTGTCCCCATTAACACTTCCTCTCCCGATGGCGTCGGAATATCAATCGTTGCTCCATCTGGAATGTTGCCGGCCATTTCAAGAATTTGCGGCATATAATAACTCGTAAGCGGCTGGGAAATGCCAATGATGATTAGAACGATTGGCAACCAAATCCACTTGCCATTGCGAATGCTTTCAGTCATTTCCTTTTGAAGTAAGACGATAAATTGATTCATTGTTCCATCACCTTCATATATGCGTCTTCTAGTGAATCTTGCATCATCTCATAATGAACAACTGTGACGTCTTTGCTTATGAGTGTTGCAAGCAGCTCATTTGATTGAGACAAATCTTTCAAATACACGACGGCACTCGTTTGATCAAGATAGTCAATTGATTCGATAAAATCGATTTGATCAAGCGTTTGTTTAATTGCCTGTTCCGTGCGAAGCTTAATCGCTAAGGACGTAAACTCTTTTCTCAACGCCTCTAGCGTCCCATTCCATCTTAGATGTCCACCTTTTACCATCAAAATTTCATCACACACTTGTTCAGCATCATGCAAAATATGAGTGGAGAAAAGAATCGTCATATCTGTTTTTAATTTTTCAATGAGCTGCAACACATCCCGCCTTCCTGCTGGATCTAATGCTGAAACAGGTTCATCCAAAATAAGCAGCTCTGGCTCATGCAAAAGCGCCTGCGCAAGACCTAATCTTTGCTTCATTCCGCCGGAGAATCCGCCAATTTTTTTATTCTTTGCATCTTCTAAACTGACGAACGCTAACGTTTCTTCTACTCGCTTTGCTAAGCGTTGTTTCGGTACTTCCGATAACTTCCCAGCAAAAAACAAAAATTCTTTTGCCGTCATCCAATTAAAAAAAGACGGATGCTGCGGCAAAAAGCCGATCAATTTCCGGTAATCCTTGTTTTCATAGCCAGTGAATACAATGGAACCAGAACTAGGTGTAAGCAAGCCCGCTAGCATTAGTAACGTCGTTGTCTTGCCTGCCCCATTTGGTCCAAGCAATGCGATGCATTTTCCCCGCTCAATCGTAAACGATACACGAGTAACCCCCTTTTGTTCCTTGTATTGTTTTGATAAGTCTTTTATTTGTACAAGCATCTCTCTTCCCCCTTACTCGTTTTTCCGCCCAAAGACAAAGTACAAGATCGCCCCGAGCAAATTCACAAACAAAATAATTAGTAACCACACCCATTTCGGTCCGTTCGTTTCCTCTTGCTTAAACAAACTGACCAACGCCGCAATCGTCAAAATAGCTTGTAGCACTACAATTGGTGCAATTAATCCCCAGTTAATCTCTTGAAGTATCTCCATGCTCATCTCTCCTCTTTAGCTTATTCCTATAGGGACGAACTACAAAAAACAAATAAAACAAAGTCGGCAATGGAAACTGAATTAGCCCCCAAATCCCCCAAAACCAAGCGTAACTCCCTTTTTTCTTCGCATCGACAAACAACAATGTGCTTTGTACAAGCAATAGAACAACAACAAGTGGCAAGATCACGTACAGCTCAAAGTCGGTCATGCTACCTCATTCCCTTCCTTCTTCTCACGCTTAGCAAGCACATAACAAACGAGCGGAGCCACCACAATTGCACAAACTTGGATGACGATAAACATGTAAGGAGCTTGAAACACACTCGTCACAAATACACTTAAAATCAATACTGCTGTCAGCAAAAATAAGCCAAGCTCCTTATAAAAAGCTTTCTTCTTTTTCGCTTCAAAAAGGATGATTTGATCTTTGATTTCAATAAGAGAAGGAGTACGATCTCCAAGCTCATCTAGTTGTTCCCAATCTTGTTGTAGCTTTTGAATTACCCTTTCTTGATCCTCATGATTCACGATCTTTCCACTCCTTCCGTATTTCTTTTAACCCATTGTGTACACGCGATTTCACTGTTCCGGAACGAATCTCAAGCATCCTGCCAATTTCATCGTACGTATATCCATAATAATGACGCAGCAGCACCGGCACTCTGACATCTGCCTCTAACTGATTAAAATCAGCGAACACATCGCTCCAACTCATTCCTTTCGTATCTGCTTGCCAAGATAACTGGCGAGAAAGAGTGAGCTTCACTTGTTCGAGCCATCTTCGCTCACGCTTCTGTTTTCTTAAATGATCTATATACAGTCTTGATGCGATCGAAATCATCCACGTTGAAAACTTTCCATCTCCTTTAAACGATGCAAGATGGGTATAACATTTCAGCATTGTCTCCTGAGCAAGATCTCCACTTACGTCTTCATCTAACGTCAGCTTTAAGAGGTATTTATATAAAAAGGGATAATAGCGTTGAAAAAGGTGAGCGAACGCATCTTCATTGCCTGATCGTGCCTTTTGAATTAAACTTACGTCCTCCTCTTGTTCCATAACAAGCCCCTCTCTATTGGCGATCAACTATATGACGTCTGGCACAATCGAATCGTTCAAAAAAACTTAAATTTTTTAATCAAACGTTTATTTCATACCGCCATTAAGGATTTTCTGCGTATTAAATTCAGTTGTATTCTGATACGGATAATCTCAGAAGTCAATTGATCCATTTCTTTGTGTCCTAACGAAATAAACAACTTAAAACAAAAAAATTCCCCACTCAAACGTTGATCACGTTGCGGGGAGTTTCTTCTTATTGATGCTTCAATTGAGCGATATCACGTTTGTTTGTCTGGGTTTCTTGGAATAGGAGGTCAATGTCTGAGTTCATTTTATAAAAGGCGAGTTCAAGTTTGTCAAAGCGTTGATTCGTTTCTGTTCGAAGGGAAGTGAGGTCTTCCGTGTTTTTTGCGGTCATTGTAATTAGAGTTTGCAATAGTCTTTCATGCTGATCTAATCGAGATTCAACTTTATCTAGCCTTAATTCAACTTTGTCTAGTCTTGATTCCACATTATCTAATCTTAATTCAATTTTATCTAACCTGGCTTCCAACTTATCAAAGCGTCCCTCAATTTGTTCAAACTGCTTGTCCATTTTTTCGTTCATATTCTTTAGTAGAGTTAGAATTTCATTTTCCATTGAATTGCACACCTCCTTTTGATCATTTTATGTCGAATAGGAGAGAAAGTAAAGGTAAGCAAGCGAAAAAGAAAGAAGGTAGATTCTCCAAGGGCACATCAAAGGTTGCTACTTACCTTTGATGTGCCCTTTTAGCAATGAGCGTAGCCATTACCATTGATGTGAGAAGTGTCTTGTCTTACACCTTAAAGCCCACTATGAGTGTGGTTTCTCATAGCAGGCGCGCATCGTGCGGAGCCATTGCCGCTTCCTCGATGGACTTTTTCAGTTGCTTCGATTCTCCTTCAACCTCGGTTCACTTTCCTCTTTTTCCAAACCCCTTCAATTCATCGTTGTCACCTCGTTTTATTTAGAAGCGGTATCATAGTTATCTTCTTGTTCTTTAGTACAAAGCAGTGGGCTCCTTATCTAGCAACGGTCAAGGAAGCAACCTTCTTTGCTCCGTTTTCTTTTAGTACCGATGCGGCTAACCTGACGGACGTTCCAGTTGTATAAATATCATCAATAAGCACAATGTTCTTCTGGCTGACGTCTGCATCCTTTCGAATCGAAAATGGATTTTGGTGAAGCTGCTTTATTCGTTGTTTGCGATTTTTCTTGCTTTGCTTTTCTCCTGACGTTCGAAAGAGAATGGCCGGATCGTCCGCCCAGCCTTGCATGAGTAATCGGGATTGGTTAAATCCTCTCGCAATTAGCCGTTCTTGACTTAGCGGGAGTGCAACCGGAAGATATCCGCAGAATTCTCTTTCATACACTTCAGCTAACTTTTCAGCAAAAAAGAAAGCAATGACTGCGTCCCCACGGAATTTAAATGTCGCAAACCATTCCTTTAAAAAGGCGTTGTACTCATAAAGCGAAACATTCCGTTCAAGCACATGGACGATATCACTTCGCCGAGCCCAACGCAAACAGTCTGAACATTGATTTCCTTTTTTAAATGCAGGCGTTAAGGAATCGAGCGATCGTGAACAGCTCGAGCAACGATTGCCGTGAATCGGCGTCAGTTTTGACTCACACGGCGGACAAAGCTTAGTAGTTGATTCGAGCATTAGCAGTTTTCGCCAAATCGGCTGCTCATAAAATGTCGTATGACAGGCTAAACACCTCATTTAATCCCTCCTTCACTATTCATTGCTTCAATATGTTTTCGCGCTGCTCTCATCGCTTGTGAAATGCCATAATGGCAAAAGACAATATCTCCAGCGGGCGCCTCCACTTTTCGTCCAACTCGTCCAGCAATTTGCACAAGTGCCGCTTCTGTAAAAATATCCTGCTCTGCACCTAGTACTGCTACTTGAACATCGGCAAACGTTACTCCTCGCTCTAAGATCGTTGTCGTCACTAGCAACGGTATGTTTTGATCTCGAAAGGCTTGGACGGCTTGATGACGATTCGGATCATCGGCATGGACAGATGCATGGACGAAGGATTTTTCGGTTAATAAAGAGGACACTAGATGCAACGTGGAAATTGACGGGACAAAGAGGAGAATCGGCTTTTTCTTTTGTTGATGGGCTTTGATCCACGTCATAAGTACGTGCGGGAGTTTCATTTTTCGTAAAGCTTTTTGCCAATTGCCACACCATTGAAACCGTGGAACTGGTAGCGGAAACCCATGAAAGCGCCTCGAGATTTTCATGACTGTAAGATTTGGGGTTGTAAGGAGGCTTGAGGATGGAGTCGCACTTAAGTAAATCGTTGAGGCGCATTCTTTTTTGGCGTGGTGTACAGCGTATTGCAGGCTTTTATCATAGGAAAATGGAAAGGCATCGACTTCATCGATGACGACAAGATCAAAGGCTTTGTAAAAACGCATCGTTTGATGAGTTGTCGCTAGCACTAGTTGTGCGTTCGGCTGTTTGTCTTTGCTTCCCCCATATAAAGCGGAAATTGGGATGTTCGGGAACGATTGCATGAAGCGCGGGTACAATTCTTTCACGACATCTGTTCGTGGAGTAGCAATGAGGACGCGCTTGCCTTGCGAGAACGCCGCTTCTAACCCGTGAAAGAGCACCTCAGTTTTTCCCGCTCCACAAACCGCCCATACGAGTAACTCTTGTTGCTCGTGCGTTGCCTTAATGACAGCTTCTGACGCTTTTTTCTGTCCAGGAGAAAGGTCACCCCTCCACTGTAGCGTTTCTTGCCTAGAAGGAACCGTTACCTGAGGGGCTATCCAAAGATAAAGTTGCTGACAACTACTGACTTTCCCTAAAAGCAAACAATGACGACAGTAGGAGCAAGTTGTTTGACAGCGGGCGCAATGATGTTCGCTAAATAGCGTTTGATCATCATTTCCGCAACGCCGACACGTCCAACGCCTACCAATCATTTCTAGTCCAGGCTCAGCCTTTAGATAGCCATGCTTTAGTGCTTGTTTTATCAATTCATTTTGTAAGGGGATTTCTGAATGGAGCAATCGTTTTCCGTGAAGATGTTGCGCTACGTTTTGAATATGAGCAGAGTATTTCATTCGGGGCACCTCATTTCTTTGGAATGTACACCTGCCTTATGCAGGTCTTCTGCTTGAGCTAAACGACGCTAATAAAAAAAGAGCATGACAACGTTGCGTTGTTGTCATACTCTAAGATGTGTAAAGGATGTCTACTTTTTTTTCCAACAAATCGCTAGGCTTCCAGGGCCTAAATGCGTTCCGAGAACAGGACCTAAATGACTAATATCGACTGTGACGTCTTCAAATTGTCCTTGAATGGTAGCCGCTAATTTTTCAGCATCATCTAAACGATTCGCATGAATAACTGTCGCGTCAAACGTTCCACCTTGTTCAACGTCCGCTTCAAGCAAACCGAGAATTCGCGTCAATGCTTTTTTCTCCGTGCGCACTTTCTCAAAAGGAACAATTCGTCCCTCTTCAAAAATAAGGATCGGCTTAATTTTTAGCAAGCTTCCAACGACTAACTGTGCTGTATTCAAGCGCCCTCCACGGTGTAAATGACTTAAATCATCGACCATAATGTACGCTTTTGACGTTTTTTTCATCTCTTTGAGCTTTTCAAGAATGGCTACTGCATCAGCACATTCGTTCGCCATTTTTGCAGCTTCAACAGTATAATAGCCTTGAGGAGCTGAACTAATTTCTGTGTCAAATCCATATACGTCAATACCCCGAACCATATTAGCAGCCGCCATGGCAGCTTGATACGTGCCACTAATCTTACTAGATATATGAATGCTGACAACTTGCTTGTACCCTTTATTTGCAAGTTCTTCATAAAGAGTGACAAAATCACCAATTGCAGGCTGTGATGTTTTCGGAAGATCTTCTGTTGTCGTCATTTTTTCATAAAATTCCTCTGTCGTAAGATCTTTTTCTTCTTGAAAAGATTCCTCTCCAAACACAACATTGAGTGGCACCATCTCAATCGACAATTCCTTTCGAACGCTTTCGGGTAAATAGGCCGTACTATCCGTAACAACAGCAACACTTTTATTCATAATATATCCTCGCTTTTCTTATATGGAAAGTCTTTCTATCACTTTACATGGAAACAAACTTGCTTTCAACCCTCCATTGTTGCCGCTCTCAAAAATCACATACAAAAAAGAGAGAATTGCCGATGTAGCAACCTCTCTCTTCTTTGTTTATCTTACGATGACATATCCTTTTTTTATTGCTTCAACAACTGCTTGCGTCCGGTCATTTACACTCATTTTCTGTAAAATGTTACTTACATGGTTTTTCACCGTTTTTTCACTAATAAACAATGATTCACCGATCGCACGGTTGCTTTGTCCGTCTGTCATCAACTGTAGTACTTCACATTCACGACGAGTTAAAATATGCAACGGTTTGCGATATTCAACTTCTCTAAACCCAATCGACTCTTCATGAAGCTCATCTTCTGTTGCAAGACGACGATATTCATTAATAAGATTATGTGTTACTTTTGGATGAATATACGCCCCGCCCGATGCGACCACTTTGACCGCTTCGATTAAAGCAGATGCATCCATCTCTTTCAACAAGTAACCAGATGCTCCTGTTTTTAATACATGAGTAACATATGATTCATCATCATGAATCGATAAAATCAATACTTTTGCCTTCGGAAATGCGGTAACCAATTCCTTCGTTGCTTCTACCCCATTCATTTGCGGCATATTTATATCCATTAATATGACATCTGGACGGTAAATCTTAACAAGCTCGATCGCTTGAGAACCATCTTGTCCATCAGCAACAATTTCAAACTCTGGCTCCATCGCTAAAATGCGTTTTACACCTTCACGAAATAACTGATGGTCATCAATGATTACAATTTTAATTTTCTTATTTTGATCTTCACTCATCATTTTCACCTCTTTGCTGACACTTTTTCAAATTTGTTTACAAGATTGCTAGTTTGACTTAGCGTTTATCGGAACCCCAATGATAACTAGTGTACCTACATTTAGTTTCGATTGAATGTTGATTTCACCCTTTAGCATATGGACTCGTTCTTTCATCCCGATTAAACCAAATGAACCTTCTTTTTTTAAAGATGGATCAAACCCTTTTCCATCATCTTTAATTAACATTATAACCTTAGTTGGCTTGATTTCAATTTTCACTTGGATTTCGGTAGGGTCGGCATGCTTATAGGCATTTTGTACTGATTCTTGCACAAGCCTAAATAAAGCAATTTCTAACTGCTGTGGGAGACGTGTCTCTTTTCCAACGTGCCGAAACACTATTGATATCTGCGTACGTTCTTCAAACGTCTTTAAATATTTTGCTAGAGTCGGCATCAATCCGAGGTCATCAAGCGCCATCGGTCTCAAATCATAGATAATTCTTCTCACTTCCACAAGTGATGATTTTACCATTTTTCGCAAATCTTTGAACTCATTTAATGCTTGTTCAATTCCTTTTTCTTGATAAATTCGTTCAATTAGCTCAGAGCGAAGTAGGACATTTGCCATCATTTGCGCAGGTCCATCATGTATTTCTCTTGATAGCTTTTTTCGTTCTTCTTCTTGCGCCTCGATAATTTGCAATCCAAATGCTTGCTTTTCGCGTGCATCTTCTATGACATCCGTTACTTTTTTTATATCACTTGAAAGAAATTTATGAACAATTGACATTTGCCCTGCCAGTTGTTCAGAACGCATCACCGTGTCTTTTAAGTTCACTAAGCGTCTTTCAATCTGATCTCGTTTATCTCGCAATTGAATCTCTTCTTGCTTGAAAACAGCTAGTTGAATTTGATAATCATTGGCTTGCTCATAAGCAACTCGTACTTCGTCATTTGTGAATTTATCAAACTCTTTGCTTACTTCAACTAAGCGATTACGCGCAAAGCGTGCGTGCATTTGCGTCCGATCTGTTTTTTCAATAATTGTCGCTACTTTTAGACGAACTTCCACGAGTTCATTCTCCAAAGCTTGAAGCTCTTGTCGTGACTGCTCTCCAATTTCAAAGATTTGTTCACGGCTTTGCCCAACTGTACCCATTGTCTGATCAATAATTTCGTCAAAGATTTTGGTATCTCTCAAACCAATCACCAGCCTCTAGTGGAAAAATGAAGCGATCCATTTGCTATGTAAAATAAATTTCGCTATTCTTATTTTACATCATCTTCTACGAGAATAACGCAAAAATCTTTTCTAGCAAGCTTTTTTCTAGAAGTCTGGATCAGCTAGAATCTTTTTTTCCTCATTTGAGGCTCTTTTCGACAAATATATCGTACCATAGCATTATTACATATAGATTTCTCACATTTGTAAAACTATGAAAAAAGAAGGGAGAATCATCATGGCTCTTTCAACCTACCAAACCGTCAAAGATACCGGAGAACATGAAATCACCATACAAAAATCAAGATTTATCGCTCACTTTGATAGAGTCGAGACAGAAGAAGCTGCACAAGCGTTTATCGATAGAATAAAAAAGCAGCATTGGAACGCAACCCATAATTGCTCCGCCTATTTAATCGGTGAGCGCGACGAAATTCAAAAAGCAAACGATGACGGTGAACCAAGTGGAACAGCCGGAGTCCCAATGCTAGAAGTATTAAAGAAAAGAGGATTAAAGGACACCGTCGTCGTCATTACCCGCTACTTCGGTGGCATCAAGCTTGGCGCAGGCGGATTAATCCGTGCATATGGAGGAGCTGTTAGCGAAGGCCTAAATGAAATCGGCATCGTTAAGCGCACGCTTACCCAAGTAATCCATACCGAAATCGACTATCACTGGCTCGGGAAAGTCGAGCACGCCTTGCGCGAATCCCCTTACCAAATGAAGGGAACCGACTATCTTGAACAAGTCGATGTGCAAACATACGTTGAGATTGACAAAGTAGAAGAGTTTGAGGCATGGATAACAAATATTACGAATGGACAAGCCGAGATTAAGCGAGGCGAGGAAACGTATTTAGAGGTTGAGATTTAGTAGATAGGGAGAGAGGTTGATTAATGTTTTTAAGGAACCTTTTAACTACTGATTCTGATGGTTCACGGCTTTTTACAATCATCACATCACTCCTATTTACATGCTACCTACCTAAATACGATAAAATGAACAAAAATCCTCCTATTAAATCATGAAAGGATGACTGATATGATAAAAACGTTTCATTTAAAAACAACAGCAAGAGATCAAATGATTGAGATCACAGCACAGATTGAGGACTGGATTTCTGAGCAACAAATCGAGGATGGACTCGTTGTCGTTTCCTCCCTCCACACAACGGCCGGCATTACCATTAATGAGAACGCTGACCCAGATGTGAAAACCGACATGCTCAGGCGCTTCGATGAAGTGTACCCTTGGGACCATCCAAAAGATCTTCATATGGAAGGCAACACGGCCGCTCATATGAAAACGAGTACGGTTGGTCATGCGCAAACAGTCATTATTTCAGGTGGACAACTTGTTCTTGGAACATGGCAAGGCATTTATTTCTGTGAGTTTGACGGACCGAGACACAGAAAAGTTATTGCCAAAATAGTCGAAGCATAGGTTATGGGGTTAGCCCCCGCTGTCTCATCACCTAACTGCAGCGGGTCCTGACTTCTTTATACTCGCTATTACGATCTTCACCGCTCTTTTCAATTGCTTATGCGACATACTCGGTAACTTCGCATTCGTTAAAGCCAATTCGTGGCTAGCGGGAATGTGGGTAAACCCAGCTGGACATGTAATCGAATGTTTGTCTAGTCGTTCGGACTGACCCTCAAATAAAAGAGACAACGACGACAGCCACTGCCCCTTTCAACTCCTTCATAAACTCTTATTTCTCAATGACTCGTGGATCGAGCGCATCACGCAGGCCATCCCCGATAAAGTTGAAGCATAATACTGTGATCAATATGAGGAGACCTGGGAATGTCGGATACCACCAAGCGGTACGGAAAATCGTTACACTTTGCGAATCGGTTAACATGTTTCCCCACGATGCGTGAGGTGGCTGTACTCCTAGTCCAAAGAAGCTTAGTGCAGATTCAGCCAGGATAAAGGAACCAACTGCAAGAGTCGCTGCTACGATTACCGGACCTAAAGCATTCGGTAAAATTTGCGAGAATATAATCCGTGTGTTTGACATCCCGATCGTTCGTGAGGCAAGTACGAACTCACGCTTTTTCAGCGATAAAAATTCCCCGCGGACAACACGAGCTGTCCCTGTCCAACTTAGTAAAGCAAATACTAAGATGAGAATATTGATACTTGGCTCTAGAATCGCAACCAATGTAATTAATAAGAAAATGTTAGGAAAAGCAAGAATCACGTCAACGGCACGCATTAAGAATGCATCCACTAAACCGCCAAAGTAACCAGCAACGGCCCCAATTACAGCACCAATCGTTACAGCACCCAACATCGATGCGAAACCTACATACAATGAAACCTGTCCTCCGTATAGCATACGGCTAAATAAATCACGACCTAAATGATCTGTACCAAGCCAATGCTCTGCACTTGGCTCACCTAAACGATTCCGCAAATTTTGATAGGCCGGATCATGCGGCGCGATATATGGTGCTAATAAACAAGCAATCGTAATAACGGCTAACGTCACAAGGCCAAAAACGGCTAACTTATTTTGAAAAAACTTTGTAACAATAATGGATAAGAGGGATCGACGTTCGCCAAGAATTTGGTTATCTTTCACTTCGAGCCCTTGATTTTCTATATGTGGTTGTGTAGCCATGCTATCGTCCCTCCTTAATACTCAATTCGCGGATCAAGTACTGCATATAAAATGTCCGCAATCAAATTTCCAATTACTGTTAATACTGCACCAAACATTGTGATTGCCATAATCACGGGATAATCACGCTGGAATGTTGCATCAATAAACATCTTTCCAATTCCCGGCCAGTTAAAGACCGACTCAACAATCGCAGAACCACCAATCATCGTTGGAAGCATTAAACCAAACATCGTAATAACAGGGATAAGACCGTTACGAAGACCATGTTTGTACACAACGCGACGTTCACGGAAACCTTTTGCACGAGCTGTACGAATGTAATCCTGATTAATTACTTCAAGCATACTTGAACGAGTATAACGTGTAAGACCAGCCATATCGGCTGTTGCTAATACAAACGCAGGTAATATTAAGTGTTTTAGGCGGTCTATTAAACTAAAGTCCGCTCCAATCGTTGAAATACCACCAACTGGAGTCCAGCCTAATTGCACAGAGAATAGCATAATGAGCATAATACCGAGCCAAAAGTTAGGTGTGGCCAGTCCTAAGAAGGATCCAACTGTGACCCCATAATCGGTCATGGAATACTGCCTTGTTGCTGAGATAACCCCGAACGGAATCGCTACAATAGCGGCTAAGAAGAGTGATGATGCCATTAATAGGATGGTGTTCGGCAAACGATCTAAAATCATGTCAGTAACCGGCATTTTTCGCGTATAAGATGTACCAAAATCACCTTGAGCAACATTGCCCAACCAACGAACATATTGAACCGGAATCGGATCATTTAACCCTAAGCGCTCAATTTGTGCTTCACGCACTTCAGGAGAAATTTCTGGATCTAAGTTTAAAATAGCTGGTTTACCAGGCGCTGCGTACATAATCGCAAATGATAATACGGATATTCCAAATAAAATCGGGATCATCATAATGACCCTCTTAATGATGTAACTAATCATGATTACATTCCTCACAATCCCTCAAGATAATTTAGTAGAGTAGGAAGGGGAGGGATTCACCCCTTCCCCCCACTACTTGAAGGCTTATTCTGTTACATACCACTCGTTAACTTTGTACATGTTAACACGTGGGTGATGAGTGAAGCCTTCAACACGGTTGTTAAGTAAAATGTGTTGCTCTGGGTAGTATAGGTATGTGTAAGGTTGCTCTTCAGCAAGAATCTCATAGATCTCGCCAATGACAGCCGCACGCTCATCTTGGTCAACGATTTGCTTGTTACCAGCAGCTAACTCATCGACACGGTCATTACGGTATGAGATGTTGTTTAAACCAGCTTCAATTTCACGAGAATGCCAAATAGCTGTAGGATCTGGATCTAGCGCAAGAGCCCATGCAAGAACAACAGCGTCAAAGTCATAGTTAGGTGGGTTGATTTGATCTAAGAACGCACCCCACTCCATTTGACGAGGGTTCGCTTCTACACCGATTTCAGCAAGCATTTGTTGTACAATTACACCAATGTCACGACGAATGACGTTACCATCATTAGAAAGAATTTCAAAAGAGAATTTTTCTCCGTCTTTTTCTAAGATGCCATCAGCACCAGGCTCCCAACCAGCTTCTGCTAGTAACTCAAGAGCACCTTCTGGATCATAGTCAAATTCAGGAACATTATCTGGGAACGCCCAGCTAAGTGGAGATGCAGGAGCATGTGCTACTTCCCCGCGCCCGTCCATAATTTCATCAACGATTAATTGACGGTCAATAGCCATTGTTAATGCTTGACGAACACGTTCATCATCAAATGGAGCACGGTCATTATTCCAACCGATATAGTCATAACGTAAAGCTAAAACCGAAGAAACTCGACCATGGTCATATGTTTCAGCCGTTGCAATTTCGTTAGGTGGTAAGATCATCCAATCAATCTCACCTGTTTCAAACGCTAAAAGCTCAGCATTTGTGTCCGCAAAGATACGAAATGTTACTTTATCAAGGTTCGGACGACCTTCATAGTAATCATCAAATGCAACCAACTCGATGTATTGTCCATCTTGGTACTCAACAAATTCAAATGGACCCGCACCAATTGGGTTTTCACGGTTGTATTCCATATGATCTTCAAGATCAGCTACAGGAACATCTTCAAGAATATGCTTCGGAAGAATTCCATAACCAGAACGCGTGATGAAACTTGCATCGACTTCATTTAAAATGAACTTAACTGTGTACTCGTCTACGACTTCTACACTTTCAAGCTCAGTAAAGTCACCAGCACGCGGACCTGTGTAATCAGCGTTTTTGAAGATATCATATGTAAACTTAACATCTTCTGCTGTAAGTTCTTCCCCATCATGGAACAGAACGCCCTCTTTAAGTGTATAAGTATACTCTAAACCATCTTCAGAAATTTCAGGCAGATCAGCAATTCCTGGAATCATTTCAAGTTCTTCATCAGATTCTAATAGACTAGCATGAATCAATTCAATAACATCTGAAGAAGCTGTATCTTGAGAATATAGGTCATTAAATGTTACAGGCTCTCCAGAAGTACCTAAAATTACACTACCACCTTCAGCAGGACTAGCTGCTTCCCCGCCTTCTGTTGCATCATCTGTTGCTTCCGTTGGTTCTTCAGCTGGCTCATTATTGCCACCACAAGCTGCAAGCACGATCATAAGTGCCATTGCCATGCCTAGTAGCATTAATAACTTCTTGTTTACCATCATTTTTCCCCCTTAATCTTTTCGTTTTTAAATGGTTGTGAAAACAAGTAGATCCTCTTAAACTCCTCTCGCCAGGCAACACCTCCTTAACAGAATATAAAAGAATCTTCTAAAAATCTTCGGCAAGTCAAGAGATCTAGGTCATCCCTTATAGACTCTTTATTTACTAGAAGCAACTTCATCGTTATAAAGATGACAAGCGATATAACGATCTTTACGCACTTCTCTAAACTCAGGGATATCGACTTTACAATGGTCCATCGCCTTCGGACAACGGGTGTGGAACACGCAACCAGTTGGTGGGTTTGATGGATTCGGAATATCACCTTGCAAGAGAATACGGTCCCTCTTCTTCTCAGAAGGATGTGATTTAGGAACCGCCGATAACAGTGCTTGTGAGTAAGGATGAAGCGGTTCCGCATACAGATCTTTCTTACTTGACACTTCCATCATATTCCCTAGATACATAACCCCAATGCGATCAGAAATATGTTTCACAACCCCTAGGTCATGTGCAATAAACAAATACGTTAACCCAAACTCCTCTTGTAAATCTTTCATTAAGTTTAAAACTTGAGATTGAACTGACACATCAAGCGCTGATACAGGTTCATCACCTATAATTAATTTTGGATTTAACGCAAGCGCACGAGCAATTCCAATCCGCTGACGCTGTCCACCTGAAAATTCGTGCGGATACCGATTAGCATACGATGGATTTAATCCAACTTTATCCATTAATTTTTCAATATACTCTTGACGCTCTTTCCCTTTGTATAATCCGTGCACACTCAATGGTTCTCTTAAAATAGCTCCCACTGTTTTACGAGGGTTAAGTGATGAAAACGGATCTTGAAAAACCATTTGAATATCGCGGCGGTAAGGCAACAATTCACGTTCTTTTAAGGTTGAAATATCTTTGCCATCAAAGATGATCTCACCTTCTGTTGGCTCATATAAACGCATAATGGTGCGACCAGCCGAAGACTTTCCACAGCCAGATTCGCCAACTAGTCCAAATGTTTCCCCCTTTTTTATCGAAAAGGTGATACCATCTACTGCTTTCACATTCCCAACCGTACGTTGAAAGAACCCTTTTTTGATTGGAAAGTACTTTCTCAACCCTCTGATTTCAAGTAACACATCCTTATCAACCTTTGTTTCTTGATCCATCAGTTGTAGACTCATTCCTCGTTTCTCCCTTCCTCATGCAAAAAACATCTAACTTTACGTCCCGGCTCCACTTCGACTAATTCAGGCTGTTCTTTTGCACAGCGATCAAATGCAAGCGGACAACGTGTGACAAAACGACATCCTGTTGGAAAATTATCAGGAGTTGGGACGTTTCCGGCAATGGATGTTAATCGATCTTGTTCTACATCTAATTTTGGAACTGATTCCATTAATCCAACTGTGTATGGATGTAATGGCATATCGAATAACGGAACAATATCTGCTTCTTCTACTACTTGTCCTGCATACATAACTACAACTCGGTCTGCTAGTTCAGCAACAACCCCTAAATCATGTGTAATTAAAATAATGGAAGAATTAAATTTATCACTTAAGCCACGCATTAAATCAAGAATTTGAGCTTGTACCGTTACGTCAAGAGCTGTTGTCGGCTCATCAGCAATTAATAGCTTTGGATCATTACTCATCGCCATTGCAATCATGACACGCTGACGCATACCACCAGACAAACGGTGCGGATAATCAGCTAATATTTCATCTATTCTAGAAAAACCAACTAGTTCAAGCATCTCTTTCGCACGCGCATATGCTTGTTTTTTCGAGAGCTTCTTGTGGTAGATGAGAGTTTCCATCAGTTGATCACCAATTGTTAAGACGGGGTTTAACGATGTCATTGGTTCCTGAAAAATCATCCCGATATCGTTGCCACGTACTTTAAACATGCGATCTTGACCATGCTTTAACAAGTCGTCTCCATTAAAAAAAATTTCTCCCCCAACTATTTTTCCACCTGGTGAAGGCACAAGTTGCATGATTGATAGAGTCGTCATGCTTTTACCAGAACCTGACTCCCCTACGATCGCAATCGTTTCTCCTTCATTTACTTGAAACGACACATCATCTACAACAGGAAGCTCTTTTCCTTTTTTATAAAAATAAGTCTTTAAATTACGTACATCTAACAATGGCTGTGTCACGATCTTCACCTCATTCTACTTAGAAGACTTTTCCTTGCTACCAATTAGCAAGAAAGCGCTTCAATAATTAACCGACCTATCAAAGCATACGAAAATAGCAAATTATTATTTCAAGATTTCGAATATTTTCATTACTCGACGATATAGGAGAAAGAATCTTTATACTGTTTTAACTCAATGCTCACATCTACGGATATGATGCCATCCATCTTCGCAAGATCTTTGTTAACAAACTGAACAAGATCATCATTATTTTTAAAATAAGCTTGTAAAATTAAGTCGTGACGTCCCGAAAAGGCGCCTACGAATCTTACTTCTTGAAATTGATTTAAGGTTCTTGCAATTTCTTCCTGTTTCCCAAGCTTTGTTGAGATTCCGATAATTACTTGAACATCTAATCCAATTTTGTTCGGGTCCATATGTATGATAAATTCAAAGACTCCATCTTTTAACATGCGATTGATTCTCGTTCTGATCGTTCCCTCACTAACATCAAGCAGCTTGGCAATCTCTGTATAAGAACGTTTTCCATTTTCTTGCAAAAAACCTAAAATCGCCATATCCATTACATCTAATTTCCCCATTCTAACCACTCTCTTCTTTAAAACGAATTTCGCTAGAAAACCAGTTTAATGTTACGAATATAAATAATTTCACATACTTTTCTGCAAATTTCGTAAATTGGACTAACGTTATTATATGTGATAAATTTACCTGATGCAATATTCAATCTTTTTAAAATAATGATTTTTATGTGAGAATTTCTAACCACCTATAAACTTCATTGCTATTTCTTATGCTTTCCCAAAAGGAATCAGCGCGTTTTTTTCGAAATTTACAGTAAGAAGCAACTTTTCTTACGAATTTTCTTAAAACACATCAATTACCAATATCCAGGTTGCTATTAGCTTTAATTTCCTGCTATAACATATGCATCTATGCAAAATCATCTAAGTTCGTTTAAGTTATTGTTTCATAGTTTTTGAGAACAACTATGTCTGTCCATCATTTCCAGTAATCTTCTTATTTACTAATCTGCTGTTTTTCGTTACTATGAGGTATATGTTGAATTATGTCTAATCTTCATTTTTCATTCATAGAATTCATACAATCAAAAAAAAGAAAACACTTAATAGTAAAAAGTGAGGTATTGCGATGACGCAGAAACGAACAAGGCGCCATAAACGCAGAAAGAAAAAAGTAGTTCGATTTATTATGCTCTTTAGTATTGCTACTCTCCTCTGTGTTGGTGCTGTGGCAACTTATTTTATCTACCAATTATCAAATGTGACGGCGAATACCCAGTTAGAGCTTGACCGTGGGGAAAAATCAGAAAGACGCGAAGTCGCTGTCGATCCTAGCAAAGATAATATTTCCGTCTTAATTCTAGGAGTGGATGATCGAGATGGCGATTTACGAGGCCGTACCGATGCGATGCTGCTTGCTACGTTCAATAAAGAAGACAGATCGATTAAACTTCTCAATATTCCGAGAGATTCTTTAGTTGATATACCTGGACGAGCAAACCCAGATAAAATTAATCACGCCCACTCCTTCGGTGGATTAGACTTAACAGTAGAAACAGTTGAAAATTTATTTGAAATACCAGTCGATTATTATGTTACATTAAATTTCGTTGCATTTATTGAAATTATTGATGCTCTTGGTGGCGTGGAAGTCGAAGTACCATTTACATTTACTGAAATGGACAGTAATGATACAAAAGAAAGCATTACATTATATGAAGGTACGCAAACATTAAACGGCGAAGAAGCACTTGCCTTTTCGCGAATGCGCAAAAAAGATCCTCGTGGTGATTTAGGACGAGGAGAACGTCAACAAGAAGTCATTAAAGGGATTATTTCAAAAGGTGCTTCTATTTCATCAATTACTAGTTACGGTGACGTTATGCAAAGTGTTGAAGAACACATGGCAACAAATTTCAGCTTCGGAAACATTATTGCTCTTCACTCGTATGCAAGTGCTTTAAATGATGTCGAATCACTATCTCTTGTAGGAAATGACGCACGAATTAATGGCGTTTATTATTACGATCTAACAGATGAATCTGTAAATGAACTAAAAGACACATTCCAAACTCACCTTGGCTTACAGCAATAAAGTGAAACGATATACTCAGAAGAACTGAGTATATCGTTTTTTTGTTGCCTTTAAAAAAAATAACTAGGTTGTAGCAACCTAGTTATTTCTCATATTTTAAACGTCTCTTTGCATTCGTAAAACGTCTTATCAATTTGATCATTGGTCGATATTCTGAGCTAACTAATCCCACTCGCTCAACAAGAAATTGAATCGCAATAATCGTAATACATAGAATAATCATTGATATCCATAACGTCGCCATTGTTAGCATAACTGCTGCTAAACCGAAAAATGCCGTCATTGCATAAATAGCAAGAACTGTTTGTTTGTGAGACAAGCCTAATCGCAACAAGCAGTGATGCAAATGGGACTTATCTGGTGCCGATAAAGGTTGCTTATGAACTAAACGACGAACGATTGCAAACAATGTATCAGAAATCGGAATCGCTAAGATAATTACCGGGATTAATAGCGAAAACATCGTTACATTTTTAAATCCTAATAAGGAAATAACTGAAATCATATATCCTAAGAATAAAGCTCCTGTATCACCCATAAATATCTTTGCTGGATTAAAATTATGAACAAGAAAGCCTAACGTACTCCCTAATAAGACGACTCCAAGCGCTGCAACAAACACATCACCTTGTACAATTGCTAGTGATGAAATTGTGATCAAGACTATGCTAGAAACCCCTGCAGCTAAGCCGTCCAAGCCATCAATTAAATTTATCGCATTTGTTACCCCGACAATCCAAAGTAACGTTAATGGAATGCTAAACCATCCTAATTGCAATTGACCATCAAATGGCAAATTGATGAATTCCACTTTAACGCCACCGTAAATAACGACTCCTGCTGCTGCTAATTGCCCTAACAGCTTCCATTTTGCTGAAAGCTCCGTCATATCATCTAAAAACCCGGTCACAATAATGATAAATCCACCAATTAAGATCGGTAACATAAATGGACTTTCCGGTTGCAAAATGATAAGACCAATTAAAAACCCAATATATATTGCTAAACCACCTAGACGAGCCATCAACGTTTGATGCACTTTGCGATGATTCGGCTTGTCAGTAGCTCCAATTTTTATAGCAAAACGCCTTACTAGCGGTGTAATTAGCACCGTAACGATAAAACAAAGTACCAAAGCCAGAGCGAGCATAATGACCCTCCTTATTTCTTACCTTCTCCATTAACTGCGCTTTTATTTCTTTTTCGATTAAACAAGTTTCTTCTTTTTTATCCAATGGGGCTTTTAAAAAACATCCATAATGGATTGTACCACAAAGAACAGAATTCGAAATCAAAAATTTTATAAATTATACACATTGACACAATTTCACACAATTAAATTGTATCAATTTACCTATTATTACAATTTCCATTCGTTAACTATATGAAACTTGTATCATTTTGTTATAATGAAACTACTAAAATTGTAAAATGAGGTCGAAATTTGAACTAAAATTAAGTAATAATCTATTCCTTTTCTATTTAATAATGAAACTACTATAAAAAGTTAGGAGACTATAATGCAAAAATTACGATTACTTACGATTCTTATGATGTTACCTATTTTATCTTTAACAACTTTCACCTCTGCTTCTGCGAGCGCAGATGAAATTATGACAAATGTTGAAACATACCCAATTCTTGAAGGTGTTGAAATTCCTAAAGTTGAGTACGTTGATCCGAGTGAAACAGTGCAAGCCTCTTCTGCTAATAGCGGAGCTACATTTACTTTTACAGGTGATGGTTGGGGTCACCGTGTCGGGATGAGCCAATATGGTGCATTAGGTATGGCTAAGGAAGGCAAATCTTACGAACAAATTCTCAAGCATTATTATACAGGTATTAATTTACGGAAAGATGCAAACTCAAGCGTGAAAGTTATATTAAACCCCGAGCAAACATTTACATTAACTCCTAATGGGGATTTCAAGTTATTAAACGAAGATGATGGTCTAGAAGTTTCATTTAAAGACTCCATTGAGTTTAGTCAAGATAGCAACAAAGAAGCCGTTGCAAAGATAGATAATACAATATTAACTTCAACAAAAGGTTTCACATTAATCCCAAATAAACAGCAAGATAGCAACTATACAACTGTTTCTAAGGTTAGACATGGGTCTAGTAATGTAACAGCTGATTATCGTGGATCGTTTTATATCCAGCCAGACGACCAACGCTTAAGCCTTATTAATGAATTAGATATTGAAGATTACCTGAAAGGAGTTGTACCAAGTGAAATGCCGGCTTCTTGGGGTACCGAACATTTAGAAGCACTAAAAGCACAAGCTGTAGCTGCCCGCACTTACGCCAAAAGAATTGCTAATGGTCGCTACTTAGATGATGATGTCTCTAATCAGGTATACCGTGGTAAATCACTTGAACATGCTAATTCAAACAAAGCAGTAAAAGAAACACAAGGCGTAGTTGCCGTTCATAACAATCGTCTGATTGACGCTGTCTTCCATTCAAGTTCAGGCGGACACACTGAAAACAGCGAAAATGTCTGGGGTGGTACGTTCGATTATTTAAAAGCAGTAGATGATCGATATGATTCAAACACAAGCACTCATCATGGCTGGTCAGTAACAGTGGCAAACGAAACCATTGCTCATGCCGTGTTCGGTTCGAAGGACTATATGGTTAGCGATATTAAGATTACAAAACGAACGGACGCACTAAGTGTTCAAGAAGTAGTAGTCACAGCTAAGCACAAAACATCTGGAAAAGAAGTAAAAGAAACACTTCCAAAACCAATTGCATCAGGTCAACGACTTCCTGATCGACTACGTTCTCAAATGGGAGTGTCACTGAAAAGCATTAAATTTGATATCGAACGCAATGATATTTTTACTGACGTAACAAACACAACATCAGGTTATGATGAAATTATGTTCCTTTACGATCGTGGTGTGATCAGTGGTTTTTCTGACAATTCATTTAAACCAAATCAAACGATCGACAGAATTCAAACAGCTAGAATGCTTGATCGTGAGTTGAATTTATCTGTTCCTCCAAGTAGTTATCAATTAAAAGCAACGGACGTTCCGAAAGATCGTGATTATTATGAGTTATTCCGTAAGATGGAGTACCACGGAATTATGACTGGTAACAATGGAAAAATGAATCCAGGTGAGGATCTGAAGCGTGCCCAAATGGCTATTGTCTTGACTCGTGCGTTCAACTTAACGAAACCATCGAACACGAGTTACCAGTATGCTGATATTAATCGTTCTACGTATTCGGAAACGAGCTTAGATGCCATTGATACGATAGCTTATCATGGCATTACAACAGAGTATGGAAAAGACAAATCGTTCCGTCCGAATGAATCTACAAGCCGTGTGATGTTTTCACGTTTCATGACACGTGCGATTGATGAGTCATTTAGATAAATAGCTTTTGACAAAGTGAAAGAGAATATACTTGAAAAAGAAGAAGCTGCATGTGAGCTTCTTCTTTTTTTTATTATTTTTCTATTGTTATCCTCGCTTCACCAATTTTTTCAGAAGCTTCGTACGGACAGCTTCAAATTCAGGGAAACGTAAACTGTGTAATATGAAAGCAACGACAACGATCGTTACGACTAATGCAATCATTAACGTGACAATCGGCAGATCAATCGTGATCAATGATTTTACCCCTAGTTGAACAGCAATGATTGACGCAAAGAGAACAGCGAACTTCCAAATCGTTGTGAATGTATTCGGTCCAAATAGGTGTAACTTTAAGACAACCTTTGCTGCGATCAAAAGCATCAGCAAATTACTAATTGCACTAATGGATGTTGCAGCAGCAAGACCCCTAGCGCCAAAATGGTTGATTAATAATAGATTCAGACCAACATTAATTCCAAAGACCGAAATGACTCCTAGTGTCACAGGTAGAATGGATTTCTCCTTTGCGTAAAAAAAACGAGTGACATATAAATTGGCTGAATGAGCAAACATTGCAATCACTAATAGCTGAAAAAGTGGTGCAGCGAGTAGCGTCGAATCACGAGTGAAATTCCCATATTCAAACACAAATCGGAATATCTCTTCTGCGTAAAAATAGGCAAAGATTGTCGCTGGAATAATAATGATCGTCATCATTCGCAACCCTTTTGAATAAAGACTTTGAATGTCTCCCTCCTGATTTGCTGCTACTTTTTTCGCAAGCAACGGGTAAATAACGGTCGTCACAGCTGTCATTAATACACTTTGCGGTAGTTGAACAATTTTTGATGAGTAATTCAAAGCTGAAATCGCACCATCACTTAGTCCAGCTGCAAAAATTCGATGAATTAAAAAGTAAAACTGTAACGTTGCGCCACCTAATATAATTGGAAACGCTAAACGCCACATTTTCTTAAAATCATCATCTATTTTTAAGTTAATTTTAAAACGAACAAAATTCCCTTTTTTTAGCAGAATGACTAACATAATTGCCATCACGATCGCACTAATTACCGCACCATACGCATGTGCATATGGCCCAATGTACGAATAGCCAACAACAGCAATGATTACAAACGTGACATTCATTAAAAGAGTCGACGTTGTTGCGAGCGTAAATTTCCCGTTTACATTTAAAATGCCGGTAAACCACATCGATATGACGAGAAACAATGTTGCAGGTGCCATAATCTGAAACAAATCAGCCGTTAACGCGAGCTCTTCAGGTTGAAGTCCTCTAAATAACAAGCCAATGACCGCTTCAGAAAAGAACATTAACACGGCTGTAAAAATGAGTAATAAAAGTGAGAGCCATGTAAAAATAGAGCTTAAAAATGTCTCCCTTTTGAGAGGGTCATCCATTTTACTATAAATCGAAATAAAGGCGGTTGTAATCGCTCCTCCGATCACAACATAAAAGAAGTTTGGTAACGTATACGCCGCAACGACACTATCTGCTATATTTGATGTTCCAAACTGATAGCCAATGACGACTTCTCGTAAAAAACCGATAAACCGCGACCCTAAATTGATCACGGCTACCGCTCCGATAATTTTTAACAACGTATTGCCTTTCACTTATCCGTTCACTTCTTTCTCTCTACCGAATCTTGATTCAAATCGTTTGAATAAAATCATCGATAAGTTTGATCATTTGATCACGTCCACTTTTAAACGGGACTGGTTCGAAATCTTTTGCTTGTTCTAGCTTTTTTTCTAAGTCAGCAAGATCAACTACACTTAAAATATGACCCGCTTGGCTAAAAGTTTCAGAGATCTCAATTTGATGATCGTCATTATGTTCTCCGTATTTGGCCAGTCTTGCTGCGGCAATAACCGTTTTTCCTTTTTTCACCCCGGTAATAATGGAGCCTGTTCCTGCGTGCGTAATAATGAGCCTTGCTTTATCAAAGTAGTTCTCCATTTCAGAATAACTCATAAATGGGATAAGTGTCATCATCTCACTCTCATACGGGGTATGTCCAACTTGGACGACGACATCTTCAGTAATCACTCCTGTTTCCTGAAGGCGCTCAACCTTTTCTAACAAACGCGAAAACGGCAATTCATGTGTTCCAAGCACAACAAAAATCAATAGATAGACCCCCCATACACAGCTTTCGGGTACACTTTCTTCATTGACTCCCACTGAACAATGAATAAATCAGCAATGGGATAAACAAGGCGACCAGAAAGAGTTGGGGTCGTTGTTTTCGCAAAGCTTTCGATATAAATGACTTTTCGTCTAAATAGCTTCGCAATGTAACACATCGGAACCGAAGTATGTGCTCCTGTTGTCACAATCACATCTGGACGTTCCTTTAAAAAAATGAAAAACGATTTAATACAATTAAACGAAAATTTAAATAGATAACTAAACAAATAGTTCCGTGCCCCATACACTAAAAACGATACAGGATACTCCTTCGCCAATTCTTTCGTAATACTGGATTCTTCAGTGACAATGTGATAATCATATTGATCAAATAATGGTTTCAGCTGCAAAAGCTGGGTTAGATGACCACCAATCGAGGAGATGAACATTACTTTTTTCTGTTTATTTTTCTTCATCTTCCATCCCTCATTTCGTATAAATCTCAAGTACTTTTTCTGTTAGTATATCTTGATCATTCTCTATCGCTCTTCTTTTCCCCGCTTTAATTAACCTTTTGCAATACTCTTCATCTTCTAATACTTTCATCATTCCACTAGCTAAGGAATCCGCATTTTCTGGTTCGACTAATACACCATGATCATCTGCAAGCAACACTTGAAGCCCGCCAACTTTTGTCCCAACAACTGGAGTTCCACAAGCCATCGCCTCAACGGCAACAAGCCCAAAGCCTTCCATATAGGAAGGCAATACAAAGAGATCCGCAGCTGACATCCAGATGGCAACTTCGCTTTGTGGTACCGCTCGATGAATATGCACATCTTGTAATTGATGATTATCAATATACCCGATAATCTCTTTTTGAAACGCTTCTTGTTTTGGGTTCCCAACTAAGTAGAGAGAAAGGTTACCATGCTTTTCTTTTAACGTGTTATATGCCTCAAGGAGCTCTAAAATCCCTTTTTCTCTAATCAGGTTTCCTACAAAGACAATCGGGCGCTCCTCCTCTTTTATCCCAAGCACCTTTCTTGCCTCAGCCACATCATGTTGATGAAATGTTGCTAAGTTAACCCCCATATTAATAACGGACAGTTTATTAGACGGGATGTGATATTCCTGATGAATTTCTCGCTGTAAATCGTGACCAACCGTAATCACATGATCAGCTTCTTGTAAAATTTTTGTCGTCCAGTCCTTAATACGTGCATTCTTTTTCGCCATTCGGTTAATATCGCCACCATGAGCGGTTACGACCATTTTCGTCTTAAACCATTTTTTAAAAAGTAAAGCAAGCATCCCTGTTGGGAAAATATAATGAGCATGAACGACATCATACTTTCTCCCTCTTCCTAACAACGCTACACACGTTTGCATGGTCCACTTTGCATATTTTTTAATGACATTTGCTTTATTCATATCAGGGTCTGTCACTGCAATGACATCAACTTCTACCCCTTTTTCACGCAGAGCATTCACCTGGTTTTTGACAAAGATTCCAAACGTTGCACTTTTGTCTCCTGGGTACATATTGCTTAATACAAGAACACGCATTTGTTTATCCATTATGCTTCTCCTTCATATGCCAGTTCATCCCGATTCCTAAGAATAGCCAAAACCAAAGCGCTATTTGGTGATTTTCCCATGCGGTTGAAAGTAACCCCATTATGACAAAGGCGATTCCAAAGGTAACAACGAACAATCCAACCCATTTATAAATGAGAGCGTCTTTCTCTGCAAATAACGTCATTTCTTTTAATATTTTAAATAAAAAATAACCAAGTAAGATGACTCCAATTACACCATACTCAACAAGCACATATAACGCATTGTTATCAACCGTTCGCATCGTGCTTGGAAGCCCCTCATGCATAAACTGGTGAAAGGGTGAGTTAAACACAAATGCAGCGTTGCTTCCAAACATACCCGGTCCAACACCGGCAATTGGATTTAACATAAACACTTCAAGTCCACTTAAGATAATTAAGAATCGATAATTTTTCGTTAAGTCCAAAGTATATAAATTCCGCTGTGCAAATCCTTCTAAAAAGACAAGAGCAAGACCGTAGCCAACAACAAATAAAACGACTAAGCCAATCGCTACTTTTAACAGTACACGAAACGCTTTGTTCTTCCGGTTTAAAATTCCAATGATGGCAAAACAGCCGATAAGTGCTAAGAACGCTTGACGAGAAAATGTAAGGGCAATAGCAGTTAGTAGTACGGCCACGATTACTAAATATATCATTTTCGACCGACCTGATAGCTGCTGCCTATAAATAAATAGGTATAGCGTGACAAGTAGTAAAACAGCGACTAAAAAACCAGCTAGTGTATTACTAGAATCCATTAAACCAAAAGCGCGAACTTCTTCCCCTACTGCGATACTTCTTCTTTGCGACACGTCGCGAAGTGGCAATGGAATTAACAGGGCAATTTGAACAAACCCAATAATTGATTGGAAAAGAGCCAAACCAATAATTAAATGGAAAAGCTTTTTCACCCAACTAGCTGGAATATCTAATGTTAGCAAAATAAAAAACAATATGACATATTGAAACAATGCTCGCACTCCAAAAACCCCTTGAGTAAACGGAACATTGTTAATGAACATACTAAATAAAGCAAAACTCAAAAACAGAATCAAACTCCCGTTGATCGGGTTTTTTAATCGAGCGACTATATTTTCACGTCCTAATTGCGGATGGATAATGACAAGTAGTGCCATCGCAACTAGTAACATTTCTCCTGTATAGGAAATCGCCATTCGAACGATTCCAGGAAGTAGGTTTCCCCAAATTCGTGTAAACTGCAATTCAATCGATGTCCAAATAACAAGCAGTGTTGTTGCAACCAATAGAATCCGATTCGTTCTTTCTACTGGAAAATATCTCTCTATCATGAAATTCACACCATTCACTTTTTATCTATTTCTAATTGTTTCAAGCCCTTTAAGGCCTCTGCTTTTAACGTTTCTGAGACAATGTCAAAAGCATTTTGAACAGACTCCCAGCTTTCACTAATCGCCTGAAATACATCGACCATTGAGGAAGAACTCGGGTTTACGTTTTTAATCGGGATACCAAGAGAGGGCATTTCAATGACTTTCATAAAATCCTCTACTTTATGATGATAACCAATTCCAATAACCGGTGTTTTCGCAACAACGGATAAAATTAATGAGTGAAGTCTTGTCCCAATAATTAGATCTTGCTCTGCACTTAAGGCAACAATCTCGGTAGGATGCAAGTTATCCTCAATTAATTTCGCGTTCTCTTGATGATTCATTTTTGCTAAAATATCTTTTGTGACAGCAACATCCTCAGGGTATTTTGTAGAGAAAAAAGTAACCTCTACGCCCTTTTCTTCTATTAATTGATCAAGTTGAGTTGCCATTCCATCAACATAGGCCTGATATTTTGTTAAATCTGGTTTCGGCCAATATTGCTGGCTAAAATAAGGGACAGCTGTTACGCCTACTTTTTTAATCGACTGTGAGCGCGAATGAGTCTTCGGAGCAGGCACTGAAAAGGCCGGATCACCAATCACCGTTACTGGCGTCTTCACCCCTAGTGATTCGAGCAGCGCTTTTGAATCTTGGTCTCGAACCGACACAGACTGAGCCGCATTCGTTAAACGAGTAATAAAGAACTTCCCTAACGCCGTTGTAAGTGGACCTGCACCAACCCCATATACAACGACTTTACAACCCGCGCGCTTGCCTGCTAAACCAAGGGTGCTGTACAGTGGCGCATCGCGTTTATACATATCCATCAGCAAACCGCCGCCGCCGATAATGAGTAAATCAAGCTCCTTCATAACTTTATAACTAACTCCAATTGTTGTTAGCCCTGACTTTAAGATGCTCCCTTTTTTATGAATAAGAGGCATAGAGCGAATGTGATACCTCTCCTTTGTATTGTCAGGATTATTACTAAAAATAACAATGTTTTCTTTTTTTACCTGGAGATGTTCAGTTAGCTGATGCAAAATGCCCGTTAGGATTGCTTCGTCTCCATTGTTGTTATTGCCATAGTTTCCAATAATTCCTACTTTCATTTCATAATCCTACTTTCTCGTAAATCGTTTTTGAACTAGCTCACGTAAATATAATTCCATCTCTTCTTTTAAGTCTGCTCGATCAAGCGCAAATTCAATCGTCGTCTGAATAAATCCAAGCTTTGCTCCTACATCATATCGTGTTCCTTGAAACTCATAAGCAAGCATGTCTCGCTTCTTGCTTAATACTTGTAGTGCATCAGTTAATTGAATTTCTTGCCCTTTTCCAGGAGGCGTTTGTGCCAGTATGTCAAACACGTCAGGAGTTAAAATGTATCTACCCATGATCGCAATATTGGATGGGGCAACTTCTTTAGGTGGCTTTTCGACCAAATCCTTCACTTTGTAAACACCATTTCCAATTGAGTCACAGTCGACGATACCATAGCGTTCCACTTCGTCATCTGTTACTTCCTGAACGCCAATGATCGGATTTTCAAATGTCTCATACAGTTCCATCATTTGCTTAAGGCAGGGCGTACCTGTTGATTTTACAATATCATCACCCAACAAAACAGCAAATGGTTCATCGCCAATAAATTTACGAGCACAATAAACAGCATGCCCTAACCCTGAAGGCGTTTTTTGACGTATGTAATGAATATCAAGTAAGTCCGTACTTTTCTGCACAGACTTCAAAAGCTCTTCTTTTTCCTTGCGTATCAACTCTTCTTCTAATTCGACATTTCGATCAAAATGATCTTCAATCGCTCGTTTGCCTCGACCCGTCACGATTAAAATATCTTCAATTCCTGATTGAACAGCTTCTTCGACAATATATTGAATTGTTGGCTTATCAACAATCGGTAGCATTTCTTTTGGTTGTGCTTTCGTCGCCGGCAAAAACCGCGTTCCAAGACCAGCTGCAGGTATAATCGCCTTTTTCACCTTCAAACCGATAACCTCCCTTTCCTAATAACAGCTTAAACATAGCTACTCCATTATACAATACAGAACAACACAATGCAGATGATTTCTGTTTGACAAAGATGTAAAAAGAACAAAAACGGTCGATTTTTGACTGTTTTTGTTCTTTGAAGCAATGAGCGGAGCCGAGACACGTTTTTCAAATCTAACGATGAGTGCCTTCTCATCGTTAGATTGTATCATGGGGAGCCATTGCCCTCCCAAGAATAAACTTCCAAACGCCCTTGACCTTCTCTTGTTCTAATGCAATAACTTAGCGCCTACATGCTTTTAAATCACACGAAGAGTGCCCTTCTTTGACTAAGCCTAAATGAATGCGCTTGACTTGGCCCACTCTTAAAAAAGTCCGCTATGAGAATTCCTCATAGCGGACTTAACCGTGCTTATAACCATGAACAACATTCACTTATTTACTAGAATAATAGTCTTCAATCCCTTTGCGAATAGCTGTTGCTGCTCTGCTGTTATAATTAGACTGTTTCATTAAAGCTGCATCTTTGCTATTTGTCAAAAAGCCAAGTTCAATTAGAACTCCTGGCATATTTGTTTGAACCAATACTTTGAAATTCGCTTCTTTTACTCCACGGTCAGTTGTACCTAATTCTTGAACTAAACGCTTATTAATTTTCTCAGCAAGATCTTTGCTTTCACTTTTCGTTGCTGAAGACGCACTAATCCACGTTTCCGTTCCATTACCAGCTGTGCTTGCTGCTGCATTTGCATGAATCGAAACAAAAATATCTGCTTTAGCATCATTCGCAATTTTAGCACGCTGATCTAACTCGACAAACGTATCATTGTTTCGAGTTAATACAGGCTTAGCACCAGCACTTTGAAGCTGTTTATTTAACTCAAGCCCCACACCTAGCACGACATCCTTTTCTTGCAAGCCATTTGCTACAGCTCCAGGATCTTTCCCACCATGTCCAGGATCAATCGCGATAATTCGATCCCATAGTACAGAGTTCGGCGTATTGTTTGAATTATTTGATACTTTCTTTACGTATGAGGAACTCACATATCCCCAACCATTGACGTATTTAATTTTATACCACGAACCTTGAGTAGCATACACATCTACTTTTTGTCCGCCTTTCAAGTTACCAAGAACGGAAAAAGAAGTACCAGCACCCAATCGTACATTTAACGTACTTGAAACCGTTACTTCACCTTGGAATTGAACAGTTTCATTGCTTGGTTGTGATTGATTTAAACGGAAACTTGGATCAAGAGCACGTGCTACATACGTAGAAAACTCTGCACGTGTAATTGCTTTTCCCGGTTCATAACGCCCGCCTTTTTCGACAATGCCATTATGTTCCAGCGCAACAATCTCTTTTAGAGTCCAGTGCTGTGAACTGATATCTGTGAATGAACTTGATGCTCCTCCACTCAAATTAAAAGCGCGTGCAATAATAGCAGCCGCCTGTGCTTTATTCATCGTCTCAGCGGAGTAAAATTTCCCATCTTTACGACCAGTAAAAATGCCTTGTTGAACAGCACGCTCAATTTCTGCGGATGCCCAATGATTTAGGGATACATCAGGAAATGTGGGGTTACTAACCTTCAATCCATTTAAACCAAGTGCTCCAGTTATAATAACAGCACCATGAGCACGGGTAAGTGTATTATTAGGTCGAAATGTACCATCTGAATGACCTGTAATGACCCCTTTATCTTTTAATAAATGGATTTCTTTATGGCCCCAAGCACTGGAAGGAACATCAGGAAATTTGCTCTGCGCTGAAGCAACCTGTCCATTTCCAGCTAATAAGGACAAAAAGAGAATAAAAACAAAAGACAAAATACAACCTTTCCTCGACAATTCTAGACCTCCAATCTACAAATCATTTATCTGTTTATAGATTAACATGTAAAAATATATGAAACTAGCGATTTTAAGAATTTATCGAAATTAGGAATTTTTCCATGCATATTGTAAAAATTCCTCATATCGCCTCATTTTATCGAACAATTCCCCGTCATATTCATGCTAGACTGTTGGTACCTCGATATTCTTGTATCAAACTTCCTTCCACCCTTTAGGTTACGTTGCTCTTCACAGCAAGAATAATTTCCGCTAAAATAAGTTGACTGGATACATGATAAGGTGGTTACTGATAATGATAAATGTACGTACTTTTTTTCTTTTTGTATTATTGCTTGTTTTGTTATCTGCTTGTTCAACAATGAATATGGAAAGAAAGCTCGCAGAGGAACAACGAATCGACACAACTTTGTACGCTTACGATGATGAAGAGTTTCGTTACAGCGATCAAATTGTTCAAACATTAGCCAAACGCTTTCAATTAAAAGAGTTAACAACAACAAATGTAAATAGCATCATGAAAGATGAAATTGCGGCTGGGAATTATAATGAAGTGATTATTTACTTTCGCTATCTTCTTGATGAGAAGGAAAACGAAGCTGCTATGTATACAGAACGTTATTATGACGCTTTGCAAGCGCATATACAAAATACAAATGATCCTTCGCCACAACTTGTCGAAGCTGCTATTTTGCAAGCAAAACGACAGTTCGAGTTCGAACCTGATGATCAACGACATGTTGTGTATTACGCATCATTGTTAATCGATTCAAAATATGATGTCGAACAAGGTCTTGATTTATTATTCACACTTGAAGAGGACCTTTATCAAAGAGGAGAAGACCCTAATAAACAAACGCTACAAGCTCTAGCAAATGCTTACTATGTTAATGGAGACTATGAAGAAAGTGTTGAAAATTACTTGTTCCTAATTGCCTTAGAACCAGATGATTCATCGCTTTACTATACAGTAAGTTACGTATTAGAAGAAATGGGAGAAGTCGAAGAAGCTTCTAGATATTTAGAGAAAACGTATGCCCCAACGATTGATTTTCTAAATATGTACAGTACAGAAGCTTTTGGTCTTTACCGTAGCTACTTCAACTCAAAAAATTTAATTCAAAATTAAGAAAAAGGGTCTGACTGCTACCAAGAGGAGGGGTCAGACCTTTACCATTACTTTGTGATATTATAATGGATAGGACGCAATTTTAACGCATGGAACTTTTTTAAGTACGGGAGGATACAATACATTGAAATCATATATACTGCTACCGATTATTGGCGTTTTCGCTATTTGGCTAGCATCGTTCTTTATGCTCCAAGCAGACTCTGCTGACCGCTATCAAATCGAAGACGTTCAATTAAAAGAAGCGATTTATACGAAACTTCAAATAACTAGTGGCGAAGAACTCAATTCAAAACGATTAAAAGAGATAACGTCATTAAACCTTTCTAACGAAGGAATCACAGACGTAAGTGGCTTAGAACATTTCGCTAATCTAGAAACACTCGATTTATCGGGCAATCAGATTACAGACTTCGAGCCCCTTACGCATTTGAAACAATTAAAAGAATTGGATCTTAGCTTTAATCAAATTGAGAGCCTTGATCCACTTGAAAGAATGCCAACGATTGTGAAATTGAACATGGAGGGCAACCGGATTACCTCCATTCAACCATTGAAAAAAATGGCCAGCTTGCTTTCCTTGAATATGGCCGATAACCGTATTCGTACGATTTCAACCTTTTCATCTTTAGTTTATTTACAGGAGCTTACCCTTCGTGGGAACTATGTAAATGACATTTCAGCGCTTGCCGACCTACCTGATCTTAGGAGACTCGACGCTCGCTATAATTTCATAACAGACTTAACACCACTTGCTAACACGCCTTTATTAAGAGAAAGACTTCTTTTAGAAGGAAACCAACTTCAATCTGTTCAACCTATTGCTCATTACTATGATGCCATTTCAGAAACCGATCTTGGTGAGCTTCCATTTCTAATTGAACTTTCTGAACGAGGTGGGTTAAAAGACAATGCTGTTTCAATCGAGCTTTCATTTCCGGTTGAAACTGAAGCTGTCATTCATTATACAACAGACGCTTCAACACCTGATGAAAACTCACAAATCTATGAAGGCCCTCTTGAACTTACGGAGTCTACTGTCCTTAGTGCCGTTGCCATTTCTCCTACAGGAGAGCTTGGACCTGAAGTACGTGAAACCTATTTAATTAAGGAAACGCCAAACTTACCGATTATTTCATTAAGTACAGATCCAAGAAATTTATTTGATGATGAAATCGGCATTTATGTTCCTGGGGATCATTTCAATCCCGTCTTAGAACGTGCGACATCAGGGAACTACGCAATGACTGGCCACGATTGGGAAAGACCTGTGAAAGTAGAACATTTTAATGAATCCGGTGATCTTGTTCTTTCAACCAATGCTGGCATGAGAATACACGGCGGAGCCTCAAGAGCGTACGATCAAAAATCTCTACGTCTCTATGCTAGAAATGAGTACGGGAATAATACCTTTAATTACTCTTTCTTTGGTGAGGACAAACGCCACCTATACAAACGCTTGCTTTTACGCAACTCTGGGAATGATTACAACAGCACACTGTTTCGTGATGCGTATCTTCAATCGTTAGTGAAGGATGAAATCAATGTTGAAACACAAAATTACAAGCCCGTTGTTGTCTATATAAATGGAGAATATTGGGGAATACACAATATTCGCGAACGCTTTGACCAACATTATTTTGAACGAGAATTGGGAATCCACCAAGATGACCTAGACTTGCTTGAAAAAGATGGAGAAATTGATCAAGGTCGTAATGCGCACTGGAATTCGGTTACAGCGTATATTCGCGAACATGATTTGTCCGAGCAAGAACATTATGAGCAAGTAGCCGAGTGGATCGATCTTGATAATTTTATTGATTATAACATTACAGAAATATTCGTTCGAAATACGGACTGGCCTGGAAATAACCGTGTTTTTTATCGAAACCGAATAGAAAATGAACCTTGGAAGCACGTTTTATTTGACCTTGACTTTGGATTCGGACGTTTTGGAGGACCAGATGCATATCGTCACCACACATTGCAAATGGCAACAGAAGCTGGACAAGATTCGATGCCAAATCCCGATTGGTCTACCCTTGTCTTACGCTCTCTAATGGAAAATGAAGATTTTCAAACAGACTATATTAATCGTTCAGCCCATTTCCTTAATACGCTGTTTCACCCTTCTAGAAGTGTGCCAATGCTAGAAGAAATGGCTGCAGCGATTGAACCTGAAATGAATCACCATATTGACCGTTGGCAACACCCTAGTTCATATGAAGACTGGGTCACGCATCTAAATCGGATGAAACAATTTGCGATCGAGCGACCTGAGTTTATGTTTGCTCACTTAGCTGATTATTTTACTCTTAATGGGTACGGGGAAGTAGAATTAGATGAAGACTTGCAAAATGATCTAACTGTGAACGGCTATTCGTTAGCAAGAGACGATTTGCAAGCATTTCACACCTTCCGTTTTCTGACGGATGTTCCTTTAACATTTAGTCACACCGACACAATCGGACGAATCACATCTTCTAATGAAGAGATTGTCGACGTAGTGGATACTGATAAACTCCTTCTGCTAGCAGAAGGCGAAGCTACTGTTGAACTCTTCGATGAGGAGAATCGCTCACTTGGTACGATGACAATGATCGTCTCGCACTATGAGAAAGATCAGTTGACCGTTTCAGCAGGAGAACGAATCACACTAGCTGGGGAAGGCTGGCTAACGAGCGATGAAGAAGTCGTTAGTTTAGAAGGAAGCAGCGCAATAGCCCTTGTACCGGGAACATCTTTATTAACAAGAAAAGAAGGATCAGATATTATTGAACTAATTACGATTCAAGTCACGGACTGACGTAATTTGAGGAGGATTTTTGATGAATAGACAATCATGGACCGTCTTAATTGGCATAATTGTCTTACTTTTAGGTGGATGGGGCGGAGCATATATTTTCGCCTCTGATACTAGAGTTACCTTTGCAGATGAAAACTTTAAACAAGCTGTCATCGTATCTCTAGGTACAGAAAGACCACTGAAAGAGTACGACTTGCAACAAATTACGACGTTAAATTTACGTGGAAGGCATATTGAAAGCCTAGACGATTTACGGCATTTCCCGAACTTACAACAATTAAATGTTCGAGAAAATGCGATTCGAGATTTAGATCCAATAAAATATACTCCAAACATAGAACAATTGGACATTGAAGAGAATTTCATTCAAGACTTAACACCAGTAAGTACCTTAACGCAACTTCGAACATTGGATGCTGAAAACAACCAAATTGAATCGATTGAACCGTTAACAAATCTAACCGGGCTTGTCGATTTAAACTTGCGTAACAATCGTATTACGTCACTTGAACCATTAGCTAATTTAACATATTTAGAAACTCTTAATGTCCGCGACAATCAAATTGAGGATATTAGCACATTACAGCATTTATTTCGTTTGCAAGATCTAAACTTACGTAACAATTTAATTACTGATTTCAGTCCTTTGCAAGACTTACAAGATCTTACACAACGTGTGTATGTGCGTGGGAATCCTTATGATCGCGAGCCAACATTAAATCAGCTCTATAACCAAGTACGCGATGTTGATTTTGGTGACCCAGCTTTACAAGTTAACATGTCTGAAATAAGTGGCACCTATCGTTCTCCATTTGAACTAAGCTTAGAAAGCCAACGAGAAGGCGTCATTCGTTATACATTAGATGGCAGCGAGCCGACGCTTGCATCAGATGCCTATAGTTCTCCAATTGTCATTCAAGAAACAACTACTGTTCGAGCTAAATTATTTTTAGCCAATGGAGAAACGGGAGAAACAGCCACTCGTACATATCTAATGAACGAGTCGACATCCGGCACACTCCCAATTCTTGCTATATCTATTGACCCCGCTCACCTCTTTGATGAGAAGCGGGGCATATATGTTGCCGGTGAGCATTATGACCCTGCTGCACCAGTTCCGGAATTAACAGGAAATTATATGATGCGCGGATCAAATTGGGAACGCCCTATTCAAGTGAGCTACTTTGACCAAAATGGCGCGACTAGCCCTCTCTTCACACAGCCAGCTGGGATTCGAATGTATTGGGGCGATTCTTTAGAGACCGAGCGTAAATCGTTTCTACTTTATAGTCGAGGGGAATATGGACAGCATGTCTTTACTCCTTCTCCCCTGCTTAGCACGAATGATCAAAGTGACAAACGTCTAATCGTCAGTCACGGACAAAAAGGTGATTTGTCATTTATTCGACACTCACTGATTCACGAAGCTGCCAAGGATATAAATGTTATTTCTAAAGAATCAAAGCCTATTTCTCTCGTAGTGAATAATGAAAATTGGGGATTATACCATCTAACTGAGTATTATGATCACCATTACTTTGAGTTAACGTATCAAATTGACCCACGTCAGCTTGATTTGCTTGAAGGCAATGACAAAACTTCACATGGAACAAGGGGTTCCTACGACGAATTAGTAGCGTACGCTATGGATCACCCATTGCAACAAACTGATCATTTTAACTATGTCAGTTCACAAATAGACCTAGCTAGTTTTATTGATTTTTTTATTATCCAAACGTATTTCCAAAACAAAGACTTGTCACAATCAACCTATTGGCGTGATCGTGGCGGCGACAACAAATGGCGCTGGGCTATCAACCATGTTGAAATGGATTTAGAAAATCAACTCGTCGATTTTGAAGACTTTCTTCATTATCACGCAGAAAGTGAACTAGTTCAATTACTATTAGCTCTGCTTGAAAATCAAGAGTTTAAACAACAATTTATCGATCAGTATACGGAAAGACTTCAAACAACGCTCTCACCAGAAAACCTTTCCACTTTAGCTATACAATTGAAAGAGGACATTCAAGCTAATATCTCTTCTCTCATTCCCATCTCGGGGAACCCCTCTTCTGTCGCTGAGTGGGAAGAGGCCAATGAAGAACTTCTTTACTTTCTTGAAGAACGTGCGAGCGACATCCATGAGCAACTTCTAACTTTTTAACACAAAAAAATGCATCACTTCATATTTGAAGTCATGCATTTTTCTTTGTCCATTTGATTTTCTGCCATTATACATCATCTTCAACTCTAACCATAATCTACTACTATCCGAAAATATAGATAGTATACCAACCTTCCATCAGGAATGATAGAATGAGTGCATACATATTCTAGGAGGTATTTCTTTTGAATTTCAAACGATTTTGTTTGGCTTTCATACTAGCACTAACTGTTAGTATGTCACCCACTCACGCAACGTCCGATACTTTTAAAGACATCTCACAAAACCTTTGGGCAAAAGAAGAAATCAATTACCTATATCAAAATGACATCATTGGCGGATACCGCGATGGAACCTTTCGTTCAACGAACCCGATTACTCGTCTTCAAGCTGCTAGAATGATCGTAAAAGCATTAGATTTAAATACTAAAGGCAGGCCAGCACCAAACCTAAACGATATTGACAAAACATTTACTGATTATGACCTTGTAGCAACTGTCGTAGATGAAGGAATTATCAATGGTCGAAATGGGAATTTCATGCCTGGAGCTCCTTTAACACGAGGACAAATGGCTGCCATTCTCGTACGCGCATTTGACTTAAAAGGTACGTGGGATGGAGAATTTAACGATATTCACCAAACCTATACATTTTATGATGACATTCACGCACTAGCTGCTAATGGAATTACCACTGGTTTTTCTTCTGATCACACATTTAGACCAGGTCAAAATACAACACGAGCACACTTTTCTGTTTTTCTCACGAGAACATTACAGGGTGATCAAACAAGTAAGCAACCTGTTCAAGAAAAGCCAGATCAAGGAATAAGTGCAATTGAAGCAAAAGTGATTGAGTTAACAAATGATGAAAGAAGAAAAAAAGGATTACTTGTATTAAAAGCAGATAACTCTCTTGGCGTTGTTGCAAGAGAAAAATCCAACGATATGCAAACAAATAATTACTTTTCCCATACAAGTCCAACATACGGTTCACCATTTGATATGTTAAACGAGTTCAATGTATCTTATTACAAGGCTGGCGAAAATATCGCAAAGGGTCATCAGACGGCTGAACAAGTGGTTAAAGCTTGGATGAATAGTGAAGGTCACCGTGCAAATATTTTAAATAAAGACTTCACGCACATTGGCATTGGCTACAATCAAAACGGTCACTATTGGACACAAATGTTTATTCGAAAATAAAATTACGCTTTTACATTAATTGCAGTAAACAAAAGAGGAGATCTCATATATTTGAGATCTCCTCTTTCGTTAAACTAAAACGTCTGTGATGGCATAATAATCGACACTTTTAAATTGGCATTATGTTCTCTAATTGCGTCAATAATAGATTTATCCGATACCCCTTCTTTTGGTACGATCGTATAGGTTAACTGATACATTGTTCCTAAATTAGTTGTCTCTACTTGAAGCAGCTTATGTTGAGCTAAAAACGTTGCAAAAATCTCATCAAAGACTTGATCATAATGCATATTCTCTGGGATTGTCACTTTCAACGTTTTTGCTAGTTCATCCTTTGCTCCGTAATTCGTAGCGTAAAGAATATAAATAAGCAATGATAACGTAATCGCAAATAAAATGGCTAATGTGTAGAACCCAAGTCCACACGCAATCCCTGCAGCCATTCCAAAAAAGATAAACGCAATATCTTTCGGATCTGCCATCGCACTTCTAAAACGAATAATGGAAAACGCACCGACTAAACCGAAGGCAACTGCAATGTTGTTTCCAATAACAATCATAATAACAGAAACGACAACAGACATGATAATGATCGTTTGCACAAACGTTTGTGAATACTGACCGCTTTTATGCGTCTTTTTGTACACCCATGTAATTAATAAGCTTAGTAAAAAACTAAGCGCGATCGCAGCAAAAGCTTCCATAATTGCTGCACGTGTTGTAAAATCTGAGAAATACTGTAGTTCATTAAAAAACTGATTCATGATATTCTCCTCAAACTAAATTGTCACTTCTTCTTTTGTCCGCTGTAACAGGCTTGTCTTTTCTGTTAGATCTGAACTCGTACAGAACTTTGAAACACTGTCTTTCGGACATTCAAACTCACTTAACAACCGTGATAGCCATAATGGAACACTGTGCGTCACTTTCACTTCCATAATGACCAAACCTGGATCAACAAAATGTTTCCCCTCTGGTCCATTCTCTACACGCAAATCATCTTCTCGACACATTAGATTATAATCGAATGTGACTCTTAAGTCATCCTCATAAAGTCCATGAAATGCTTGACGATCATAACTAACAATCACGCGTGGTTTAAGATCATACAGAGATTTGAATGCGTCTACTTCTTTTAATGTTTGGGGATTCGTTAAATTATACTGATCCATATGACTTGTGTTGCCTGTATCTAAATAATGGTAGGCATCACGCAAAGTAATCATCGTTCGTCGTTTATTCACGACATTGTTATACTTTTGCTTGATCTCTAAGAAAGAAGCACCATCAAGTGTCGCATCATCATATACACGCAAACGTAATTTCTGCCTGAAACGCAGCTTGTTACGCGTTTCATAATAAATTTTCTTATCATCAGAGTCGAAGTATAAGCTTACGATATTATAACTGCCATTTTTTCCAAATTTATCGTAGCGCATTTTTTCTAATAAATAGGGAACAATTTGTAGGTAGACATGATATGGTATTAGATATTTAACTTCATATCGGCTAAATACTTCTAGTGCCATTACTCAACCACTCCCTTATCTTTAAAAAAATCGTAATAAAATCTTTACAAAAACTTAACGTAATAAGTAGTATAACATTTGCTGTTTTAAATTGTCATTAGTAACATGCTTTTTTCTAATCGTCCTACTTAGTATCTCTAAAAACACATTTCACCTTCATTAAAATTACATATTTGCTTACAGTAAATAATGGTTTTCATTTTAAAGAAACAAACTTTGCTATTTAGGATCATTTCTGAAAACTAAAAGACTATCAAGTGAATTCTAGATTCATAACGAAATTTTCTACATATTTAATCATATTATCTAAGGATTCAGTCTTCCAGAACGCTTAATCCAGGAATATTGATTATCAGAATTAAGAGCGAAAAGAGATAAATCGATATGGATCTACCTCTTCTTATTTGGTTATTGAGCAGCTCGTATTTGTTCAAAGTCAATTTGTTCGTTATGGTTATTTAACCGGATAATAACTGATTCATCGATGACACGATATTCATCTAGTACTTCGACTAAATAGCGGAATCGCGTTTGAAAACGATGAACATCAAACGTTTCTTTTTCAATCTGAGCAGTCATATCAATTCGTTCGATTTCAACGGTTTCCATAACAGCATTTAGATCTACCCCTTGAAGATCCGTTAAATTCATTTGTTCCAAATGCTGACGTACAAGCGGCTTGTATTTTTCATCAGAACCCCGAAAGGAAACTTCGTAAGCTGAAATACTAACTTCTTCGGATTCATCCACAGCCACTTCTTCGACTTCTACATCCTCTTCTAACAAATCAACTTCTTCTTCACCCTCTGTATAGACCATCTCTACATCCTTCATCAGAAATTCATTTTGAAATGGTTTAAATACGTTTAAGAGAGACGCTGGTTCTTCCAAAACTAAATCTTGTAACTGTTCACGAGGATTTGCTTCCCAGTCCGCCCCATCACGATCAGGCTTCGTTAACCACTCGTCGTCATCTACATATAAGAAAAAAAGGAGTGGATCTTTTAAATTTAACAATGTCATCTCGATCGTTCCATACATTTCTAATGGTGAAAATTGCACATCGACATCCATCGACGTTCTAAATGATTCTTGTTGAGCTCGTAACGTTTGTGTTCTTGATAAGGAAGCCGTTTCTAATTGTTCCATCTGTACAAGTCCATTATCATACACTTCTTTAGGCGACAATTCTTCGCCACAACCAGCTAAAACAAGCATAAGCGAAACAATCGCTACCGCTAATATCTTTCTATCCATTTCTATCTCTCCTACTATACACCGCGACACGTATGCTTTGGTTTGATCAATCACCTTTCTATTTTACATAACGAACTCCACCTAAAACAAGCTCTCATTAAAAAAAGAGGATCGGTCAACATTTTACAAAAATTCACACTTACATTTCGACAAAAATACACACTGTTACTTAACTGTAACATAAAAAACTAGCAAATTATGATAGACTATCAGAGTACATACCCGAAACTTGTTGAATTAAAACATATTTTCTTAAAAAATTGTAGGAGTGATCTTCTTGTATAGGAAAATTTTGTCGTCTTTCCTGGTATTCACATTGATTTTAGCCTTTTTCTCAAGCTATCAGGCAAGTGCGTCAACCGCAAATAAAGTCTTGTCAGTAGCGAAGTCCCAAATTGGAACTCCTTATGTTTGGGGAGGAACAACTCCAAGTGGGTTTGATTGTTCTGGATTTATGCGTTATGTCTATAATCAAGTTGGAATTAGTCTTCCACGTACAACTGCAGAACAATACCGTGTAGGTCAATCTGTTTCAAAATCTAACTTACAACCTGGTGATCTTGTCTTTTTTGAAACGTATCAACCAGGAGCTTCCCATTCTGGTGTATACGTAGGAAACAATCAATTTGTACATGCTTCTTCGTCCAATGGCGTGAGTACATCTTCCATTAATGATCCTTATTACTGGGGCCCGCGTTATCTTGGTGCTAAACGAGTGCTTGAGAATCAACAAGCGCCTACACCAAAACCGGAGTCAAAACCAGAACCGAAACCATTACCAGCAGGACAATACCATGACGTTTCTTCTAACTCTAGCTCACATGCTTTGATTAAAACTTTAGGAGAAGCTGGGATTATTAATGGCTATAGTGATTATACATTCAGACCTGATAATTCCATTACAAGAGCGCAAGTCGCTCAATTGCTTGCACGTGCATTAAATTTAAAGCCTACCAATTACTCTGGTAAATTTAATGATATAAATAAAAACACAAGTGGCTATGAAGAAATTCAAGCCGTCGTTGATGCGGGTCTATTTAAAGGTGATGCAGATGGAAACTTCCGTCCAGGAGATCCTTTTACAAGAGCTCACATTGCCGTTGTATTTGATCGAGCTTTTGATTTACCTGATGCTGTATCAGCAGCCAATTTTTCTGATATAAATTCATCTCTTGGTGCGTATGATTCCATTCAACGTCTAGCAGCAAGTGGAATTACAACTGGTCATAGTGATAATACGTATAGACCAAATAACGCAACGACAAGACTTCAACTAGCCATCTTCTTGTATCGTGCACTATATGAATAAGACGTATTTAAAGAATGATAGGTTTCAAAAGCCTATCATTCTTTTTATTTAGTATTTTTAACACTTCAAATTTCTTGTAAATTTAGTTATGATAGTAAACGTGCTAGATCACTCTATTGAAAGTGGTGAGTAAATGAAGGTAAAACATTCTCTTATTCTATTCTTAAGTTTCTTCCTATTATTAGGGATGGATCATAACGAAAATCAAGACGAATTTATCATAACATTTGACGAGGAAGTCGATGTCTCTCTCTTAGAAGAGTTAGGCTATGAAATAATTGAACAATTTGAGCTCTTTCCTGGTGTTGTCGTTCGGGCTCCGGAAACTGAGCAGGACCAATTATCTGCTCAATCTACAAGCGATTTTACGGTTGAGCCTAATATTCAAATGATATCCGTTGCATCTTATGGAAAAAATTGGGGAATTGACCATCTAACGATTCCAAAATCGTGGGAGTCGGGTTATTCAGGCAAAGGTGTGAAAGTTGCCGTCATTGATAGTGGCATCGCAACCAATCATAGTGCTCTTACTGTGGCTGGTGGTATTTCCATGCTAGACTATACGTCATCGTACAATGATGATTTTGGTCATGGTACTCATGCAGCTGGGATTATCGCATCAAGTTCGAAAGATGCTCCAGGTGTCGCTCAAGGAATTGAATTATATGCAGTCAAAACGCTTGATAAAAACGGGACTGGTCCATTAGATAAGACCATTCACGGGATTGAATGGGCCGTCAAACAAGGGGTAGACATTATTAACCTAAGTTTGGGATCTGATAGTCCTTCACCGGCCTTAAAAGCTGCTGTTGATCAAGCTCATGAACGTGGTGTGTTAATTGTTGGTGCAGCAGGGAACAAAAAGAACAACTATGATCGTCCAATGGATGTTCAGTATCCTGCACGCTATGGAAGTGTCATTGCTGTTTCAGCCATTGATCAAAATAATAACCTTGCTAGATTCTCAGCTTCTGGTCCTGCGATTGAATTAACGGCCCCAGGTGTACAAATCTACAGTACGTATCTTAACAACGGATTTCGCAATGATAGTGGGACGTCCATGTCAACTCCTTTTGTTACAGGCGTGCTCGCTCTTTATAAGGAGGCATTTCCAAGTGCTTCCAATCTCGAAATAAGAAGAATGGCTCAAACGAGTGCACTTGATTTAGGATCGAAGGGACGTGACCACTTGTATGGCTTTGGACTTGTTCAACCGCCAATTAAGCAGTCAACCGGGGAGAGTCCCGTCCATTCATTTATAGATGTGAATCCAAAGGCAGCTTTTGCTGAACATATTAACTACTTATTCTCCAGAGGCATTATTACTGGCTATGAAAACAATCAGTATTTTAAACCAGGTGACCAGGTCCGTCGTGGACAAGCTGTCGCAATGATTGGACGATCGTTAAATTGGAATTCGACACAAACTGATACCGATTATTCGGACGTGACTTCAGACTACTTTGCTTCTGGTTATATTGTCAGAGCAACAGATAGACTTATTCTTAGCGGCTTCTCTGATGGAACATTTCGTCCAAATACGCCGATCACAAGAGGACAAATGGCTAAGATTATCGGAAATGCCTATAATTTAGATTCTGAATTTGAAGAAGTCTTTCCTGATGTACACAAAGACACGACCGGATCAGAAGCGATTTCTCTCTTAGTGGAATTAGGAGTTGTCGGAGGATTTTCCGATGGAACGTTTGGACCTGGGAAACCGTTAACTAGAACTCAATTTGCTGCCATTATGGCACGATTATTGAATGAGGATCTACGGCTATAAACTGTAAAACGACAGGTGCCTGGCACCTGTCGTTCGTTTTATTTGTTCTTCTTTCTGATTTTTTCTAGCAATTCCTTCGCTTGTGCTTTCGCATTTTTTGTTTGTTCTTCTAACTTTGTAAACCGAGCAACTTCACCTTCATCACTAATCACTGCTTCAATGATATCGCCTTCGTTCACTCTCGGAAGTTGCTTGCTTTGTACATGCTTTATGATCGATTCGTCTTCTCTCAAGAGAAGACGGGCAATCCCGTCTTCCACACCATCAACAGTATAAATTGGCAAGTTACCGCCCTCCTAAATTGTAATCTCCTGACGCATATTTTCAAATGTCACATCTCCAATACCTTGAATGCTTTTCAGTTGCTCGATACTCGTAAAAGAGCCATTACTATTTCGGTAATCAATAATTCGGTCTGCAATTACAGGTCCAACCCCTGTTATTAATTGAAGTGTTTCCTTATCCGCTGTGTTAATATTGACCGGATACCCAGGTCCTTGGTCTGGTGCGGGCTCAACCTGCTCTGGTTCGGTTGGATCTGGTGCCGGTTCTACTGGTGGAATAATGCTTTGATGGCCTTCAGACACGGAAAAATTAGATCCATCTGATGTTACAATAATTGGTTCCCCAATGGTCTCATGTATGCCACTAACACCACTATTCACTAATCGATGTAACGCTTCTGTATGAGGATGTCCATAAGAATTGCCTACACCGTAACTAATAATTGCTTCTTTTGCTTTAACCCCATTTAAGAAAAAGTCATTAGAGCTCGTTCGTGACCCGTGATGACCAACGCGAAGTACATCTGCTACAACCGTAAAGTTCTCTACGATCCGGCGCTCCGCTTCCACTTCCCCATCTCCGGTAATCACATAAGCAAAATCACCATATCGCAAATGCAAGGATACGGAAGCATTATTTAAACTATCCCCAGCTTGTCCACTGTTTATAACACGTATAGTTAGCGCTGGATCTATTTCTATGTGCTCTCCAGTTTCAGCTTCATGAAAAGGAACATCGTTTTGATCGATGTACGAAAGATACTGCATATAGGTCTGTGAGTCATGAAGAGCACCACTATCCACAACCTGGCCTATTTCAAATTCCTCCATTACCTCTACAGCTCCACCAATGTGATCAGCATGTGGATGGGTAATAACCAATCGATCAATCGTATCAATTCCCGCTTTTTTTAAATAATCGACAACAGCTTGACCAGCTGTTCTCGTTCCTGCGTCAACTAACATCGTTTTGCCACTCGGAGTCGTAACAAGCGTTGAATCGCCTTGCCCTACATTTAAGTGATGAATCGTCAATTCTCCGTCATGTTCAGGTTCAGCCGGTTTAAAAGATTCATCAATTGTTCGAGCTAGAAATACGGAAAAATGAGCTCGTGTCGTTGGTTGGCTTGCCCGAAATGTATTATCGCTTGAAAACCCTGTTGTAATATTATTAGCCGCTAATGCTTGGATTTCATCATAAAAGGGATGATTGCTCAAAATATCACGAAAATCCCGATCCCATGTTCCTTCTAACTGAAAGGCACGCTTCAAAATAGCTGCCATCTGCCCACGTGTTAATGGGTCTCCTGGCATAAAGTGCCCATCACGACCTGTAATAATGCCTTCATCTGCCACGGCAGCTACAACGTCATATGCATGAAAATTTTCTGAAATATCTTCAAAATCTGGTGCCGGACGTCCCTCCAATTCTAATCCAAGAGCACCTACAAGCATTCTTGCAGCTTGTGTCCTTGTGACACTAATCCCTGGTTTAAATGATCCGTCACTAAAACCATTAATTATGTTTTGTTGATTCAAATACAGAATTTCTTCCCGTGCCCAGTGATTTGGACTTACATCAGAAAATTCGACTGCTTGCGTAGTCAGCTGTTGTTGAGGCGCTTGTTCTTGTTGACTCTCCACCTCATCCTTTGCTCCTTGAAAGCCACAGGATGATAAAATAAGAATGAAACTACTGATTAAACAACATACCCTTTTCAAATGATCCCTCCTACTCTTCACATGTTAATACTATTGTGTGAATTAGAGGGTATTTCATTCTTTTAAGCGTTAAATCCAATCATCGGAATAAAAGGCAAAAATATATTTATTTAAACAACTCGTTCTCTTTAATTAAAGAACTATTAAGAGACTCAAAATGCAAGAATTTTTTCCAAATTATATAAAAAATAAATCTACCAATTTTACCATTTCAAGATTATAATATTCTAGAATTTATTAAATTACCTCAGGAGGAATGTTATGTGAAAGGGTTGTTCTGGTCGTTATTGTTTGGGTTAAGTCTTGTATTATTACCTTCATTTAGTTACGCGTCTCCATCTGAAACGAATCTCAAAAATTACCTAGAAGAAATGGGAAGTGGTTGGACTCAATCAGATTTAGAGGAGTACCTTGATTTTTATGACCTCGTCCTTGAAGATTTCGAAGATATGGAAGAACTTAGAGATTTCTTAGGTCCAATTTTGACAGCTGAAAATTTATTCGATTTGCTTGAAAGTTATGACCTAACCTTGGAAGAAGCAACGAAACTTCTGATTGAAAACGGAGAATTAGAAGAAGGACAAACGATTTTGGATGTTTATATGTTTTTTGATGATCTTGATTTCGATCTTTTTTACTACAATCTAACTCCGATTACAGATGAAAATTTACAACAATTATTAGACATGTACGATTTAACGATAGAGGAGCTTCACGCGTTATTAGAAGAACATGGTGATTCTCTTGAATATTATGAGCATATTGAAGATCTTGAATGGTCGATTGAGTATTATCTTTATTATGATGAAGATATTGATTTTTCCGATGTAGATGACCTCTTTACTGAACTTGGCTTAACATCCGCAGAATTAGAGCGACTCTTTGATCACTTTCTTACGTTAAACTTCGAAGACGAAGCGTTTTTGGATAAGTTAGACGAGCTGTCATGGCGTATGATGGCGTTTGAAGACTTTGATGAAGCATCTGAAGTAACACCAGAGCAAATTGCTGAATTACTAGATATCTTTTCTCAGCTTCTCGATTTATTTGAGATGGATGTGAAATTCTATCTTGTCAAAGGTGATGAGAAAAAACCAATCACACTCTCCACCCTCATGACGATGACAAGTTCTGATGGCTATGACCTGCTCATTGAACTTTACAATAAGCAAGGCGAATTCTTAGCTGACCTACTTTTAAAAGCGGATATGTTTGGCTCTGATATTATTACCGAGACGGGAAAAGACATTAAGAAAGCTGAAGAAGTCATTGTTGAAAAAAAGACGACGAAAAAGCCAGTAGCATCAAAACCAGTAGCATCAAAACCAGTGACAAAAACACAAAAAGGCGCAAAGCTTCCAAAAACGGCTACTACTTATGTAGCAAACAGTGCAGCTGGACTAGCCGTAGCACTAGCAGGCTTTATCATCTACCGTCGATTTAAAGTAAAAGATGCGTAAGAAGCGCGGTGAAAAAAGAAGAACAAAGCACTACATTGTTCTTTCCTTATGTTGCGTGATGATTGTAGGCGGCCTTTTGTTTTCAAGTACGAACACGTTTAAATTTCTAAAAGGGTATTTGTTGTTTAAATCGGGTCAGAGTGCAACGGAAGTCGTTGTACCAGCTGATATTCCTTTAGAAGTCGACGATCCAATAATCGACGAAAAAGCAGAAGCACAATCTTCAGTAGCTTACCCACTCCAACCTCAAATTGGTGATTTAATGGGCGAACTTTACATCCCAAAGTTGGATGCAACGTTGCCGATCTATCACGGAACAAATGAAGATGAGTTGGAAAAGGGAGTCGGTCACTTTGCCGGAAGTGTCCTGCCTGGTGAGAATGATAATGCGGTTTTATCAGGACATCGCGATACCGTGTTTCGGAAATTAGGCGAAGTCGGCGAAAATGATGAGCTTATCGTGACAACCGCAGCTGGTGAATTTACGTATAAGGTCAAACGAGTTCGCATTGTTGACGAAGATGATCGCACGGTTATCGTTCCTAAACCGAAAGCAACGTTAACGGTTTCGACTTGTTATCCGTTTAACTTTGTTGGCGCGGCACCAGAGCGTTATGTTCTCGTTGCGGAGTTAAAGGGGCAGGATCGAAAAAAGGATTTATAAATGATTGATGTTATAAAGCGGGGTCTTTAAAAGATTGCCCGCTCAAACTCGAGGTCACTGAAAAAGGTTGCTCTTTACCTTTTTCAGTGACCTTTAAGCAATGAGCGTAGCCATTGCCGCTTCCTCGATGGACTTTTTAAGTTGCTTCAGAAATCGACCTTTGTCAGTGCCCTCTTCAAATTGGTGTCTTATTCACGCTCTCGCTCAAAGTACTGCCTTACTACCTCTTGTATCACCCTATCAAAATTAACAGACTCCCGTCTCTGCTCACCAGCCATAAAGTCTTGTCCACATCCTACCGTTGTTACTTCAAACCCTGAATAATACAAATCCGTTATCCCTTCGCCACTTTCTGGGTACTCGGAATAACCACCAGTTGGAAACAAATAAATACACTGGCGATCAATTTCAGTTCGGGTCCCAGTTTCATCGACATAATAGTATCGATCCGTTACAGAACCATACCTCATATCTTGCGTTGACGTCACGAAATAACCATGGTCATTAATCTTATGTACAAAATAATCATTTTCAACCTTAACAGGTCGTGTACCCGGAACATTATAAAAAACGAACACATCTCCTTCATATCCTTCAGGAATAAGATACACACCGTTTGTCTCATCGGTTCTAGTCATCATATAAATGGCTACACTGACAATCCCGCCAGCTACAACAACAGCTACAATCACTTTTATCAACCGAGACGCACTTGTGGCTTTGTCCATCATTATATAAACAACTAAAACAATGACAGCGAAAATAAGAATGGTTGGTGTAATGTAATACAACGCCCAAAAAAGAATCTCTGTAAATGAAAAAGAATACACTCCTGGTTCAGTTTTTGAACTTCGTATCGAACCGACTGTGGCAACGATGAGGGCTATAACTACCGACAGTGTTAAAGATCCAAGTAGAACTTTTATGAGTTTCATCGTTTCTTAACTTCCTCTCCTATATTGGAATATTAATAGATGATAGTGTTGCATATGCATTTTTCATTTACACATTCACATAGAAAAAAGTGGCTACAGGAGCCACTTTCGTAAACTGTTCGTTCATTAATTCTCTATCATCAATCATACCTATTGCTTCGTCAAAAGTCTATGAATCAATTTGCCCCAGCCGATAATTGACATCCACAATGGAACACTCAAAACCGTGCCCCAAAACATACCCACTAACACGTTGCCATCTCTCTCCATATCCTATTCCTCCTTTTTTATGGATTCTAGGCAAATGGACTGCTGTTTATACGCTATAGTATGTCTTGATTTCAGACTTGATGAACACTTTCAGAAAAAGAGTTGTCGTTTCTTTAATAATGCTTCATTTACATTTTATAGAATTTTAAACCAAATCTTGTGTATAATTCCTCCCTTTTGCAGCACACTACAAAAAAACGAAAGGAGCAAACCAATGAACACGTTATTTAGTAAGACTTGTAAGATTGTAGGCTTGTTTGACACAAAAGGCTACCTCTTTGAGAAAAGTCTGAAATGGATCACCTTTATCCAGAATAACAATTCGTTTTCGTCTTCTTGTCATTGGGTAGGTGCTGTCGTTTATTTAATCTAAGAAAGACGGCAGAGCTGTCTTTTTGAAGCAATGAGCGAATCGCTGCCTTATTTAAAGTTGAACGATAAGTGGGTTTCTTATCGTTCAACGCGCAGCGTATGGAGCCATTGCCATCCTAGAATGAGCTTTCATGCTTTTCTAGAAGCCACCCTAATCTATTAATAGAAAAAAAGTTCCTCCAGTAGGTTCAATACTAGAGGAACTTTCATTCGACATTATTCGGGAGGTGCCAGGCACTAAAAAATAGTCGAAATTACTTCTGCGAGTGTCATCTCACTTTCGACATCAAATGTCCCTGGACGTAGTTCATTAGCTAAACCGCGCTTTTCGACTTCATTATAAAACTCGATTGCACTATCAATAATATGAGCGCGCACAAGTGCTTCTCCGACATCGATGCTTGTCATTCCTGGAGATACAGTTAGCATCGTGCGGTAGATAATGATTTCTTCTCCCTCTTTTTCTTCTTTCACTTCTTTAGGCTCTTCTACTTCTTGAGCGGCTGCTTCTGCCTCTTCTATTGCTGCAAGTTGCATTTGCCACTCATCTTCTGTTTGGATGACATAACCTTCAGATGCTAGCATCGTTTTCATCTCTTCAACAGACAACTTTTCTTCGGCTTGTGTACTAGCTGTTTCAGTAGGGCCTAAAAAATAGACACCCCCACATACAGTGGCTGCTGCGATTAGTCCAATTGCAAAGCTACGGATCGAGTTAGCTTTCATTGGCAACTCGTCTCCTTTCACCCTTTTTCTCCATGTAAGGAGCAAGCAACAGTTTTACCTCATTCTCAGTTAGCTGTGTTTCTGCCGAAATTCCCTCGAATGAGTAACCACGTTTATGCAAATCGAGCACTTCACGCAACAAAAGTCTTTGCTTCGCTGAACCCGCTTTTTTTCCGTCTTCTGTTGATTGAACTTCCGCATCCAGTTCAAAGTTGCGCATTTGCTGTTGTAGTTCCTGCACTTCTTTCATAATGGAAATTGAAAACTCTTCCATTTCACGTTGCCCTGCTTTTGATTCTTGTCTAGTTTTATAAAACGACAAAATGAGCAACATCACTGCTGCACCAAACAAAATGGCTAACGCCCATTCCATCATATTGTGATCCTCCCTCGCTCGAATCTAGTTTTCTTGCAACTATTATTATAGCATTGATCGCAGCGAAAATCCGTTGAAAAATGTGTAAATACTACAAAAGTCGGGGGTGCTGGTACCTCCCGACAATTTAACGTTTTTCCGAAAGAAGTCTCCCTCTTCAAGCGTGTGAAGGGCAAAGCCCAACGGTAAGGGGGAGATGAATTTCGGTTGGGCGAT
>NZ_JAXBLX010000032.1:0-51639 GCF_037027555.1 Halalkalibacter kiskunsagensis
GGGACTTTCTCGGAGCAATGAGCAGAGCCGATCCGGGCTTCTTAGTGAAGCTTTGGGCGGCCTTCCCCTTACGAACGAGCATCGTGTGAAGCCATTGCCACTTCCATCCTCTTTTACGGGCGACCTTCCATTTGGGGACTTTCTCGGAGCAATGAGCAGAGCCGATCCGGGCTTCTTAGTGAAGCTTTGGGCGGCCTTCCCCTTACGAACGTGCATCGTGTGGAGCCATTGCCACTTCCATCCTCTTTTACGAGTGACCTTCCCTTTGGGGGCTTTTTCGAAAACGCAAAAAACAGTTGAGACGAATCGCTCAACTGTTTTCAATAATTGTTTTTACTCTTCCAACTTGACCATCTTGTAAACGAACTTTAATCCCGTGCGGATGGTTTGGAGATTTCGTTAAAAGATCTTTGACAATCCCTCTTGTTGTTTTCCCAGACCGTTGATCTTGTTTCAACACAATATCCACTTCTGTACCAGGTAATATATTTTTCCGTTCTTGCCCTGATTTTGTCATTTGTCTAACCCTCCTCATCTCATCAAAGAATTATTTCACTTCTATCATATACGGAAATGCATATACTTCGCCATCTATTTTGAATTCTGCCCAAAGCTTATACATTCCCGCTTCCTCAAAGTAAGCTTCAAAAACAGGTTTTTCAGTAGACTCTGGATGTACATGTATAAAGGTAGAGAGGAGTTCATCAACAATAACAACATGACCCAATGCTCCTAAATACGGTTCTGGAGTTCCATTGTTTACCTCAAACAGCAAACTTGCATGTTCTCCCGCAAGAAGAGGTTCATAAAAAAGTTCAACTTCAACACCATCTATTTCTTTCACCATTGTTTCATCTGCTTGAAGACTAGAGTGATGATGCAAATGCTGCTCATCTAACGGAATAGGTTCTGTTAGATATACGTCCTTCTCTGGCTTTATATCAACAAATGCTTGATAATTCATGTGATCAAGCTTTATATCAACTACAAACATACCTTCTTCTGTTTGTTTTGGATGGAGATGAATAAACGATTCAAGATCATCACTAATTAATATGAGATGCATGAGTTTTTCATGTGTTATGGCTAGGTCTGGAATATCTCCTTCTTGATTCAGTACTGAAATTGTTAATGTTTCATTGCTGTAATTGATATCGATATCAATTGTCGAACCTGTCTCAGCAGATTGAGAATTCTCCTCCTCATCATGTGTTGGATTATGCTCGTGACTTGGTTCATTGCTTGTTCCTTCTAGACTCATATAAAATCCAATAATCACTATTAAAATTGCAATAGCGGAGAATACCCAATTTATAACTGTTTTCGTCATTTTGAACCCTCCTTTTCTTGCTCTGCTAGCTTCATCTTTTGTAATCGAAGAGCATTTAAAACAACGGAAACAGAACTAAAAGCCATTGCAGCACCTGCTACCCACGGCGCGAGCAAACCTACTGCCGCTATTGGTATACCTAATGAATTATAAATGAAAGCAAAAAACAAATTTTGCTTAATATTTACCATCGTTTTTCGGCTCATCATAATCGCATCAGCAACACTCGTAATATCGCCTCGCATTAACGTAATATCTGCCGCCTCGATCGCAACATCGGTACCTGTTCCAATTGCCATCCCGACATCTGCAACTGCAAGTGCTGGAGCATCATTTAATCCATCTCCGACCATGGCGACTTTTTTTCCTTCTTGTTGTAATTGTTCAATGACTGCACTTTTTTGTTCCGGTAATACTTCTGCTACAACCTGCTTAATCCCAACTTGCTTGGCAATTGCTTCAGCCGTCCGTTTATTATCGCCTGTCAACATAATGACTTCTAACCCTAGGTTGTGCAACTTTGTTATCGCTCGTTTGGATGTCTCTTTCACTGTATCTGCTACAGCTACAATTCCTTCATACCGTCCGTTTACTGCAATTAACATCGCAGTTTTTCCTTCCTTTTCTAAACTGCTCATTTTCTCATTTGCAGCTTCAAATGTAATATCAGTTTTCTTCAATAGTTTTCTCGTACCAACGAGTAAGACATATCCGTTAACAATTGCTCGTATTCCATGCCCTGGGATCGCTTCGAATTCATCTGTATTAGAAAGTACAACTCCTGCCTCTTCTGCGTATTGAACAATTGCTTGTGCTAGCGGATGTTCTGACTTATTTTCAGCGGAGGCTACTAAGTGTAAAAGCGTCTCTTTTTCAAGTGTTCCCTCACTAATTAAATCTGTTAATGTCGGCTCCCCTTTTGTGATCGTTCCTGTTTTATCAAAGACCACCGTCTGAATGGACTGAGTATTCTCGAGGTGCTCTCCACCTTTAAATAACAGTCCTAATTCTGCAGCTCTTCCTGACCCAGCCATGATTGACGTTGGTGTAGCAAGTCCTAATGCGCATGGACAAGCAATTACTAAAATAGAGATCGTTGGTATTAGTGCGGCACCTAAGTCGCCTGGTGTGACAAATACATACCAAACGAAGAAGGATATAATCGCAATTATGATGACAATCGGGACAAAAATTCCTGACACTTTATCGGTCATTCGTTGAATATTTGCTTTTGAACCTTGTGCATTTTCAACGATTTTAATAATTTGTGCTAATGCGGTGTCTTTCCCAACCTTTGTTGCGCTCATAGTCAACGAACCATTTTTGTTAAGTGTTGATCCGATCACAGTATCTCCTATAGTTTTATCTACCGGAATGCTCTCACCCGTTAACATTGATTCATCAACCGCTGAATGTCCCTCAATGATCGTTCCATCTACTGGGATTTTCTCGCCAGGTTTCACAATTATTTGATCTCCTACTAACACGTCCTCAAGCGGAATCGTTACAGACTCCCCACTACGAAGAACAGTTGCTGTTTTCACTTGAAGGCCTAGTAACTTTTGAATTGCTTGGCTTGTTCTCCCTTTAGCACGCGCCTCAAAGAGCTTTCCTAATACAATTAACGTGATAATGACAGCTGATGTTTCAAAATACAAATCAGGCACAGCCATTCCTTGTTCCATCGCCTCAACGCCTAAATAAATACTATAAAAATAAGCTGCAGATGTTCCAAGAGCAACAAGAACATCCATATTCGCACTTTTGTTTCGTAATGCTTTATACGCTCCTACATAAAATTGAGCTCCTACGATAAATTGCACTGGTGTGGCAAACGCTAACTGCACCCATGGATTCATAAACATCTCAGGCATCCAAATAAATGAAGTAAACTCAAAATGAGTCACCATCGACCAAAATAAAGGGATTGTTAAGATAGCCGCAAACAAAAATTTCCCGAGTTGTGTTTCCATCTCTTGCTCTTTTATGTTTGCGTTCTCTGCTTTATCCGTTTTCTCTTTTAGTCCAAAACCAAGCTTATCAACAGCCTCCTTCATATCAGATGTAGAAACCACCCCTTGAACATACTCGACTGTAGCTGTTTCAAGAGCTAAGTTTACTGTTACGTTCTGAACCCCTTTTAATCGATTTATTTTTTTCTCTATTCGATTAGCACAAGCTGCACACGTCATCCCAGTCACATGAAAATCAGCTTTGTCTGTTCGTACTTGGTACCCAAGTTTCTCAACTTTATCGAATACTTGACCGATACTTATCTCGTCAGGATGAAAGCGGACAGTAGCTCTTTCCATCGCTAAATTTACATTTGCTTCTTCTACCCCGTCCATACGTGAAATTCCTTTTTCAATCCTTGAAGAACATGCTGCGCACGTCATCCCGCGTACTTGAAAGGTGATATCTATTTCTTTTGACATGTTTTTCCCCCCTATTATAAAAACTCAAACCAACATCCATACCCCCGTATAGTATATATCATATAAAAGAAAACGTGCCAAATGGGCACGTAACTCAGGAATGAGAACTAGACAACGTCATATCCCTGCTCTTCAATTTCTTCTTTAATCGTATCAAGCGATAATCCACTCGGATCATATTCAACTAGTACTGTGCCACTATCCAAATTTACTTGAACAGAATTTACTCCTTTCAACTTTCCAACACTAACTTCAACTGCTGAAACACAATGATTACATGACATTCCTGATACTTGAAGCGTTGTTTTCTCCAAATTGTTCATCACCTTTATTTAAGATTGTAACCCTATATTACCATACACCCCTAGGGTAATCAAGATGCTGATTCTCACATTGATTATGACTTTGTATATCGTTCAAAGACATCCATCAATTCAGCAATTGATTCTTCTCCATTTCCACTTTTAATCGCATCAGCTACACAATGTTTCGTGTGATTCTCCATTAGTTGCAAGCTTACTTTTTTCATTGCTGCATTAATGGCAGAAATTTGCGTAATGATATCAACACAATAACGGTCATTTTCCACCATATTTTGTATTCCTCTTACTTGACCTTCGATTCGTTTTAATCGGTTAATCATCTGCTCTTTGTCACGAGTTTGTCGATGACTTACCATTTTATGTTCCATTTCATCTGACATCGGCAACTCTCCTTTCGCTTTCCCATTTTCTTAGTATACTTTTACTATTATACAAATTTTCATGCTTGTCAATCATCTAAATCTTAGAACAGAGTGATGTTGGATTGGATCACCTTGTTCTTCTGGGAAGAAGGTCGTCACTTGTTCAAAGGCTAGAAATACAAATAGAACAAGCAACAATGCAATTAGCGGATTTCTAAGAAATGTAATAAAAAGAGACTTTGAGGGTGCATGGAATAAGCGAACTGTGAATAAAAGTACGATTAAACTCATCATAAATAGAAATTTCAACAATGAATCTTCTTGGCCAACTGGAGACATTTCTCCAACCATTGCGCCCATCATCCCTCCCATTAACCCAGCTAACATGCCTTCAATTGTTGTAATAAGTTGAGATGGAAGGCCGAGAAAAGCTCCAATCGTCATTCCTATAACAATTCCTAAGATCGTAGACTGAACAAAGTCGCCTCTGAGTAAGAGACCCATAATTGTTCCAAATAGAAGACCCGCTGTCATCCCACCAGCCATTGCCGCCATCATTACACTCATTTGTGACTGTTCGCGATTTTGAACAATGACTACGTAATAACAGATAAACAAGAATGTAGATGATACGAAAAAAAGAAGCAGTCCTGTTGACATAATTCCCCTCCTAAAAACCTTTTTATACTATCCTATTTTGTTACAGTTTGTAATAGTACAAGTGTTCATTAGCTGTTACTTCTAATAACCCAATAAAAGAGCAAGCCAACCATATTTGAAAATATGGCATCGGCTTGCTCTTAACTAAAGGTCATCAAACAACTCTTTTAATTGAGGAATCTCTGTTACAATCCGTTCGATTGGAATTGCCAGACCGTGCCCCTCTTCTTGACTTCGAATCGGTGGAATTGACCTAGCATATACAACACCTACAACTTCTCCTTTTTCTGATAAAACGGGACTTCCACTATGCCCTGGAAAAATATCATTAGAAATTTTCAAAACTTGATAAGGTGCTTCATCATTTAAAATCTCACCATCGTTGACAATTTGGGTTTGAGAAAGTGGATTGCCAATGACGTAAATTTTCTCATCTTCTTTCGCATCATGCACACGCAAAGGTAAATACGGGAGATCACCCCCATCAATTTTTAATAAAGCAACATCTAACTCTTGATTTGATTCGACGATTTTCGCATGAAAGATCTCCCCACTTGGAAATATGAAAGCTAATGGCTGTCGATTATGAATCACATGATGATTCGTTAAAATATATCCATTCGGATGAACATTAAACCCTGTTCCTCTCCCACCATTTCCTTGTATTGTAACAACAGATTCTTTAAATTCAACGATATGTTCTTGTTGACTTAACTCATCAGAGGTCCGAGCTAGTTCACGTGAATCCAGTGAAAAAAGATTAAACCAAATATTTGCTACTTGTAAAAGAAGTAGACATGCTACTCCGACTCCGATTAATCGAATCATTAATTTCTTAGAATGTTTCTTTTTTATTTCTTCTTCCGTTTCTTCCTCATCAAATAGAAAATCCTCAGGAGTCGGTATATACTCCTCGTCTTCTTCAGGTCGAGTATCATCTTTCATTATTTTCACCTACTTATTTATTCATGTCTTAACTTCGATTATCTACTAATTCTATGACTCCAAATCACTCAATTTCTATCTTATCAAAAAAGAGGATAATATTACACGAGCAACCGTTGTGCATGTTGGTACTTATTCCATATTTATTTTGTAAAATCTAGACCAAGTTAGAAACGCGGTGCACATTTATTGGTTGTTCAGATTAATTTGCTTTATACTAATTCATAAAGGATGAAGAATGGGAGGATCGTATGGACGTTATTATTAATTTTGATGAAGTACAAAACTTACTTAATTCTTTCGCAAATCAAGAAGTATATTTGCATTTAGAAACAACCAATGGAGCTTATGCATCTCATAATGATGCATCTTTTTATTCTGCAAGTGCTTATATTCGAAACGCCAAAATCACTTATCGGCATGGAAAGATCATGGGAGACGGACCTTACCGAGTCGGACTAAAACTTGAAATTGGCTGGGTCTACGCTGAAGGGCTAACACATTTTGAGTTAGATGAGAGTAATAGATTTCTACTTGCAGGTCATGGACAAGATGGAAAACTTGGAGTTGCACTGCAAATTAGTAAAACACCATTCGAATAGAAAGGGGAAAATCCTATGAACAAAGAACGTCATATTCTTGTAGTATTTCCACATCCAGATGATGAAGCATTTGGCGTATCCGGGACGATTGCAATGCACGTAGCAAATGGTACTCCCGTAACCTATGCTTGTTTAACACTTGGTGAAATGGGCCGAAACTTAGGGAATCCTCCTTTTACTACTCGAGAATCACTACCGCAAATTAGGAAGAAAGAGTTGCTACTAGCTGCAGAAGCTATGGGAATTGAAGATTTACGTATGCTTGGATTCCGAGATAAAACAATTGAATTTGAAGATGATGAAAAGCTAACTCTTCTTGTAAGCAATTTTATTAAAGAATTAAACCCTTCTTTAATAATTTCCTTCTACCCGGGCCATTCGGTTCATCCAGATCATGATGCCACAGGCCGAGCAGTCGTTCGAGCGGTTGAACGCATGGATGACCAAGATCGTCCGACTCTACACTGTCTCGCCTTTTCCAATAATCATGAAGATGAAATTGGTCCCGCAGATGTAATTATGGATGTCTCCGCTTTTGCAGAGCAAAAGAAAAACGCCATGCGAGCTCATCTTTCACAAACAGCATGGATGCTTAAAGAAATGGAACCGAAATGGGCGAGCGGTGATAAAGTAGCTCTTGAATGGTTACATACAGAGCGTTTCTGGACTTATAAATTCTAACTCGTCAGCTGCCTCCTTGTCTGGGGCAGCTTTTTCTTCATAATTGGGATATGGTGAGTAAATAGAAGGCCACTGAAAAAATCCATCGAGTAAGCTTATTGTCGCTAGCGATATAGCGAGTAAACGATTAGTTTCGGAGAGTAATTCACTTGATATCGGAGTATTTGGACTTGCACGTTTTCGAGTGAACCGTTATAATATATAACTTGTGTGAGATCGATAAAGATTTATTAATTAGAAAAAGACGGAGAAGGAGTGGTTTGGTGCTTTTAACAAAGCTTGGGGCGGAGGAGGAAAAGAAAAATCCGGAAGAGCTTGAACAAAATTTAGAAGACTTAGAGTTTCAAGTGTTCCGCATGCAAGAAAATGTGAAAGAAATAGCTAAGAAATGGCAAATTATAGGAATAGAACAAACAAAAGAAGAAAAATGGGTGATTGTGTCTATTGTAGATGATGGGCAGGTTTGTAAAATCATGCTAAATGACTGTGAGTCAGCCTATAGAGGAGTTTGGGACTTCTCCATTCAAGCAAAATATGAAAACAATTCAACGATTTTCATTGGCGACATCAAAGGCGAAGAAAACAAAGGCTACGGCTCGATCTGCATGGATTACTTAAAAGAACACGCCAAAGATCAAAACGTCCAATACATCAAAGGCGACATCGCCAAACGTGATTGGGACCATCTTGACAGACTCATCCATTTTTATGAGAAACATGATTTTGATGTTCGTGTTGATTATGAGAAACGCAGTGGATCAATCGTTTGCCAGCCCCATTGGTAAAATGGGGTTTTTTATTTTTTCACTTTTTAGATAGCAGTCACAGTAGCGGTCACAGTTTTACATCAAAAGGACTTATCTAATAAATTGGCTGCTTCTGTTTGCATTGTTAGAGTAGCGTGACCGTATATACCTAGAGTCGTTTTAATATCTTTGTGACGTAATCTTTCTTGTACGATTTTAGGATTAATGCCTTTACTCAACAAATAAGTTGCATGAGTGTGTCGTAGATCATGAAAGCGAATTTTAGGAAGATTTAAATTTTTAATTGTAATATCAAACCCATTATTTATTAAAGATGGCTTTAATATCTTTCCATTTCTTCTACAGAAGATTAAATCTAAGTCAGTGTATTCGCTGTCTAGTTCTGATTTATTCATAAGTATATGTTCTTTTTGTTTTTCTAAAATATCTACTGCTTTTTGAGGAAGAATGATCTTACCTAAAGAAGTTTGCGTTTTACCTTTTTGAGCAATTTTGTAACCTGTTTCGGATTCAACAACCGTTTGTTGGATGTGACATATTCGTTCCTTGAAGTTTATATCCTTCCACCTCAAGGCTAAAACCTCTTGTTTTCTTAATCCAGTTAGAATAGTAAAAGCACAAGCGTAATAGTGCTTCGATAGCCTTTGTAATCTATTTGGAGCATTTAGAAAAATTTCAATTTCTTCTTCACTCCAAAACTTAGCTGTCTGTTCCATGGGAGGTATTTTTACTTCCTCAACAAGTTGATAGTTAAAAGCTCCTTTTTTACTAGCACTTTTTAGGATTTGTTTTACAGTAATCCAAGCTCTCCTAATTGTTGATTTAGCAAGGTTTTTTTTCACCAAAGATTGGATAAAATGATTTAGAACATCTTCCGTTAATTGGTTTAACTTTAACTGTCCTAAATAAGGAGCAATTAAGTTCTTGATTGTTTGTCTATACCTGCTATAGGTTGAGTATTGAATAGAAATTTTCTTAATTTCAATCCAAGCGTTTGCAAAATCAGAAAACATAGTTTTGGAAACATCATTTAATAATTCTGTTTGGTTCTCTATTTCAACAATCAATTTTGTCATAGCAAGATTTGCTTCTTTTCTACTACTAAATCCCCTCCTTCTTACTTGTTTCCTCTTCCCTGTTTGTGGATCATATCCATTATTAAAGTAGAAATCCCACTTACCAGTTTTCTTATTTTTCGTTATGCTTCCTTTCACAGAGAACAACTCCTTTATCCCCTGTGTCCGAAAAGGTTTCCTAAGTATATTATACCATTATTAGGTATAATGAGGACTACTGCACGAATCATTTCTTTTCATGGGTCTTGAGATTATGAGTATAAACAAAAGCACCCGAATAATCACCGAATGCCTTTCATCATAATTTATCTACTTTGCTCTTGAAGGACTTCTTTTAACAGCTCAATTGCATTTTCCTCAAAAGGTTCATTTGTACCAAGTTCCCCTTTGAAAGCTTTTGAGAGTATTGATTGTTTAAGCAATAATAATTTCTTTTCACAGTTTTCTACATATTCCATAACAATATTTTCTCTCTTATAAAAATCATTGATTTTTTCTACTATCACTTCTTGTTCTTTAAAAGAAGGATATGGAATAGGTAAATTTAATAATTCATTTGTATTAATACCATCTCTAGTCGCACCATGGTTTACTTTTTTAAGGTATCGTTTAGTTGAAATAGAACCCTTAACCACATATAAGAAATAACTAATATTCAATTCTTGAGGTAATCGTACTCTCATAATATGATAGTTGAAGATAGAGTTAATATGATCACTTTCAACAATTGAAGCCCTTCCTACCGTAGCCATTCTTGAAAATAAAATATCGCCTTTTCTTAATTGGTATTTACTCAATTCCTTCGCTTTAACTTCGGTTACATAATTTGCTTTTTCTAAACTCAACCCATTCTCCGTCAGACACCCTATAGTTAATACAGGGACTCCACTATTAACAAAATCTTTTTTTCCCAATGAAGTACCAAAAGGTCCCGTTAAAACTAACTGTTCATCATTTTCAAAATCCTTTAGTTTGAACCAATTCCACGAATTAGGCAACGCATATAATATATCAGAGTATTCTTCATCTTCATTAGTGATTACATCATCTTTGTTTATATAATAATTACCTTCAATAGAATTACTGTTTTTCCTTCTCCACTCTCTCGTCAACTCTCCACGAAAAGCTTTATCCAATATGGCTGCTCGTCGAAGTTCAAAGGATTCCTTTGCTTCCTCAATCAGTTTCTTCGCTTCATCTACTTTGCTTAAAAGTCGCTCCACCTTATCAGCAATACGTTTTTGTTCATTTAGGGGAGGAATGGGAATAGGGTAGTTTTCTACTTCTTTTGGGCGTGCTCTGGTTAGTGAACCACCTACACCCGTAACATTCGAAGTAAGTAACTTTCTGAAAAATGGTACTTTTAGAAAGTACAAAATATAATCAGCGTTTAGTTTTAAATTCTCAACTACAATCCATTCCGTCGATGCTATTTGCCTATAATTTTGTTGACTCTTTGACACTTTCCATACTCTATTAATCCTTGGATTAATTTTGCAGAGCAATACATTATCCTCATTTACAAATTGCTTACTAGAGCCTATCTCATGACCCATAACTTTTTCTGGTATACCTGTTGGATAACTTGGAACACTGTATAATTCAAATGTCTCATCTAAAGAATCTTTTGGTTGGAATCCACGTTTTTTTGAGCTATTTATACTTTTTAAACTTGCCCAAACCCAATTCTCAGGCACTTCGTAAGGCTGCTCTTCAACTGGTACTAACGCCTCATTTAATAACTCTTCCACTGTCTTCTTTTTCTTAACCATCAATTCTTCACCTTAACTTCTTCAGTCTCACTTAACTCTTCCACTACCTCGGTTAATAAGTCCATTGCTTGTTGTAGCTTTAAAATTGCTTCTTCAGCTGATTCAATTGGGTCTGGTAAGTTATCATATGAAGATAGTGACTCATCAGCAATTAAGCCAATATCTAAACTATCATTCTTTTTTGCAATGTCTTCACGAGTAAATTTATCCCAACGCTCGTCTTTAACCTTTTCTCTGTTTTCCGCAACGTAAGCCTTCATGAACTCTTCAAAGTGAGCCATGGTTAATTGATTACGTTTACCGAAAGAAGGCATGTTTGTTCGCATATCATAGACCCAAACATCTTTTGTACTGCCCTTATCCGTTTTCTCACGTGTAAAGAATAAGACATTTGTCTTCACACCTTGAGCGTAAAAAATTCCCGTAGGCAAACGAAGAATCGTGTGCAAGTTACACTTATCCATTAAGTCTCGACGAATTTGAGAACCTACACCACTTTCAAAAAGAACGTTATCTGGTAAAACTACAGCAGCTCGAGCTTGTCCATTATCTTTTAATGCATTGTAGATTAGCTGTAAGAAGTTTAATTGCTTATTTGATGTCTCAAATGTCAAGTCATCACGTGATACACGCTCTCCTCCCTTTTTCGTACCAAATGGAGGGTTGGTTAAAATAACATCAAAGTTATTCATCCATTTTCCATTACTCGATAAAGAATCTCCATTCTCCATTCGTCCTTCAATATTATGAAGCAATGCATTCATTAGAGCCAAACGATGTGTACCCTTTACAAGTTCCATCCCACTAAATGCTTCTTTCTTTTGAAATTCTGCTTCTTGTGGATCTAAATCAAAATAATCATCCGTTTTATTTTTCAGATATTGATCAGCCGCAATCATAAACCCTAATGTACCTGCTGCAGGGTCATTACAACGTTCTCCTACTTTTGGATCAACAAGCTGAACCATGACATCAATTAAGACACGAGGTGTAAAATACTGACCAGCACCCGACTTGGTTTCACTGGCGTTTTTCTCTAGCAATCCTTCATAAAGGTTTCCTAGACCTTCTTCTTTAGCATTGTACCAATCAAGAGCATCGATAGATTTAATAATTTTCTCAAGGTTCTTTGGCTCTGTAATACTTGTAGAAGCATCGCTATAAATTAAACGAAGACGCTCATGCTCATTGCTTCCAAGCTCTAACAATAAGCGTTGATAATACGTTTTTAACTCTGTTCCTTCTTTTTCAACAAGCCTATCCCAACGATATTCTTCTGGGATTACTTTCTCAGTGTCTTCTCCTTGCTCTTTCATCATTTTTAAAAATAGTAAGTAAGTTAGTTCGGTTACATACTGTTGATATGTAATTCCGTCATCACGAAGTACATTACATAAATTCCATAGCTTTTGTACAATTTCTTGGTTGTTCATTTCATCCTCCAAATAAAGCCTATTATTTATATATCTACCTAGTATAAACGCAAAAAGAGCCTCATAAAAGAGGCAATAAATTAACTAATGTATAAGTTGTCGTTAATCGTCTGTACAACTTTATCTATCTCTTCGCCAAACTCTTTTTTCAACTGATTATATCCACCTTGGCTACGGAAAGGCTCTTCTGAAAATGCATCCTCTGACGTCGGGGCAAGAACAGGAAACTTGATTAGCTGCTTTTCAATCCGTTCTAACCACTTCTTTTGCCGAGGAGTCCAATCATGAAGTGAATATACCTTTTGCATCGCTTGCCTAATCCGAGTATCATGATCTACTAACGCCTCACCTAATGCGGCTTGTCGAATAAAGCTAATGATATTAGCTGCAATCTCTTCATTCTTCGTTTGCTTCCATGCCGATTGTAAATGAGATTGCTTAAATCCCTTCGTCTCTAAGATCGTAATCAACTCTCTTAAATCCTTCTTCGTTAACTCCTTGGGTCTTGTACAAACCACATGTAATGCAGGAATCTCATTTAAGTTTTCCTTAATGAATTTTACAAATCCATCTAGATAATCTTCTGGCTTGTTGTTTCCCTCACCATAGCCACGGCTGACGCCTGTCACCTTATCATCTTGGCTTGAGATATACCTTCTTTCCCCTTTGGTTCTGTACGATTCTACATATTCAAAGAGAATGTTATGTTGTTGTGCTTGTTCTGGTGTATAAGTTTGAACTTCCTTCACCCATTCGTCAATACTCTGTCCATTTGAAAGCTCTTCAAATCTCTTTTGTCCCTCTTTATTCAGACGTTGTTTTTTACGCTGTAATTTCGCAACTAATTGTTCCCGATAAAAAATCTCTTCTTTCTCTGAAGTAGCTTGAGTTAACCCTTGATATAACTCATCAATACTAATATTTTGTTTTTTAACTACTGGCTTCATTTCTGTGTAGCTTTTTAGCTTATTGTATATTCCCACAGCATCGTAAATATTAAAATGAGTCTTCTCAATTTGTTGGCATAAGCGAGTAGCTCTCCCTAACATTTGATCATATAGAATTCTTGATTGAATTCTCCTCATAAATACAAGGTTTGTGATAGGTGGTACATCTACACCTGTTGTAAGTAAATCCACTGTAACGACGATATTTGGTAATGGTTCATTTTTAAACCGTTTAATTGCATGTAAAGGGTTGTAAATATACCCTGTTATCTTCGCAATTGCATCGTCTTCAATTTCGTCGCCACGATCTTTGAATGCTTCTTTTAAAAGGCGGACGATTAGGTCAGCGTGTTGGTCTGTTGCTGCGAATATAAGTGTTTTTTCTTTACTGGTAGGGTCAATATAGTCAACAAGTGAATTTAAGATAACTCGGTTAAATGATTCAGTAATGACTCGCTTATTAAATTGCTCTACTTCAAAATGGACAGTGTCTTCCATTTTTTCTAAAACAACTTCACCTTGATCCACATCGAACACTTCAACTTCCTCATCTTTTTCAAACTTAATCCCTGCTTCCGAAAGCTCCGTTTGAAATAAATAAGGTGGCTCGTGGTCTACAAGAAAGCCATCCAAAACCGCTTCACTATACGAATATTTAAATATAGGAGAGCCAAAAATGTCTGTTGTATGGAGAGCAGGTGTAGCAGTCAGTCCTAAACAAGAAGCATCAAAATAGTCAATCACACGACGATATTGGCTAATATAATCATCTTGGTCTCTGAACTCTAGTTCATCTTCAGACATCTCTCGGTCACTTGTATACCCACGGTGTGCCTCATCTACAATAATGAAGTCATACTGCCCAACAGAAGGTATCTTTTCATCTTTACTATAGAATAGTCGTCGTACCATGCCCTGTACAGTTGCAATATGTACTTTCGTAGCTATTTCTGGTGAGATATCATCTAACGTCTTAATATCATAAATATCTGAAAAAGAAAGTCCCTCTATTTTTGTATCTACTAGTGCATCGGCTGTCTGCTTTCCTAATGTGCTTCTATCAACGAGGAATAGAATACGTCGAACTTTTTTCGATTTAATTAGGCGGTACATTAGAGCTATTGCGGTTCTAGTCTTTCCTGTACCTGTTGCCATAGCTACAAGCATTCTTCTCTGACCTGCCATTAATGCTGCTTCAGCTGAGAGAACTGCTTGCTGTTGGTATGGTCTCAAACCAAACTTCGTAATATCTTCCTCTTTGAGTTTCTTATCAGCTCCTTGGTCATCTTGACTTAAAAGAAGCTTTAAGTCATCTGGTGAATGCCACCCTTCTAACGGACGAGCAAATTCCAAAGGTTTACGAGAATCCCAGAACCATATTCCAGACTCTTCTTGTAACTGCTTTAGATACCGCCTTCCATTTGTAGCATATAAAAACGGTACTTTGTATTCACCAGTAGTTGGAGTAATAATCTCATTATCTAATTGCTTAATGCTCTTTGCATAAAATTTCGTTTGGCTTTCTAATGCACTAGGAATCGTTTTGTGGTTTGCTTTTGCTTCAATTAAACCAACAAGATCTAGCCCAATGAATAAAGCATAATCCGCTCTCCGACCACCTACATTCCACTCAGCAATAGCCATATTACGATTCTTTTTAGGTGTTGTGCCTTGCTTTTGATGATTTAACGTGTTGGTATCCACTTCCCATCCTGCTGCACGTAATTTCTCATCAATAATGGAGCGAGTCTCAGCTTCTGTTAGATTTGTGCGGCTTACAAACTTCTTAGATCTCTTCTTCCTTCGTACTTTTAAATGCTCATCTTCACTATTAGCCTGCTCACGCATGCTTTCTAGCTTTCGTTTAAGCAGTTTCACTTCCTCATCATGCTCTTTTTGTAGCTGCTCTAAATCTACTACCTTTTCTTCTACAGGTTCTACATAATTAGGTGCTTCAAAACTCCAGTCTTCATAGACTTCCATATACCATGTTGCTAATCGAAAAGTTAATTGCAATAGAGCTTTCGCTTCCTCTGTTTCACCATAAGCAGCATTATGTGCAGCTTTGTTTCCCTTTTGACGCAACGTTGTAAACATATCTAATAGCTCTGGTTCTAATAACCCTTCTCTACGTAGGGTATTAATACGGTCTACTTGATTAGTCCCTTTTACCTCTTTAATATTTTCAGCAGCTAATACAAGTTGAGCCAACGTTTCTCCAAATAAGCGAAGTTTTATTATGGTCGTATGAGGGTCGTGATACACATTCTTCTCTGCTGTTTCACCTAAATTAGCAAGAACGTTCCAATTCCCTCTAAGAAATGAAAAGTTACCGTTCATAGTGATCACCTTTCCCAAAAGGTTTTATGAGTCTATTATACTACACTGGGAGAAAATTGGAATGAAAGAGGATGGATTAGTTTGGGTTGATTAGAATAAACGACCTTTTATCACTAACTAACATTAAAATTAGTAAAACCTGAGTTTTATTAATCGTGATAACACTTACTACAATTGGTGAAAACCCCAAAAAATTGTGACGTGTGGATATACCTACATAGGTCGATTGGCAGAGTAAGTAGGGCAAAAAATGTGGAAATTAGCCCCCTTACCTTTAGTATAAGTAAGCAGATACCCTACTGTAAGATATATTAAATTAATCCATCTATATTAACTGTACGTAATGGTGTTTAGTTTTAAAAATTACAACAAGAACAGCTATATTGAAGGTTGATAATCATTTTTCTCTATAATTAATATTGTATCAGAGTAATGTACTAGTTCTTCATATGCCTTTAACTTATGAAAATAACACTTTGAACTAAACTTTAAAGGTCATTAGATAAAAAAAATAAGGTGAAGTAGTATGTACAATCACATTACTTCACCTATCTAAATCAGATTATAATAGTAATCAATCTGCAAAATTTTCCACTTAGATTACCAAATTACAAGTTAATGTTACATTGAATTACTCTCTAACTAGCTTGTTGCATTTAACTCATTTGCCTTCAACTCATTCCTTCTTCTTATCAGAGTGCGTTTAGATATACCAGTCATATCTTCAACTTCTCTATAAGTATGCTTCTCAAGTAATGCAAGTGCATGAGTAACCTGTTGCTTAGAATGCTTTCTTGGTCTACCTTCTTTGAAGTCATCACGCTTTCGTGCTAAGGCTTTTCCTTCTTGTGTACGTTCAACGATTAGGTTTCTTTCCATTTCTGCAACAGCAAGTAATGTTTGAAGAAAAAATCTTCCCATTGTTGTATTCTCTAGTAAGCCTACATTTAGTACATGAACTTTTATCCCTCTGTTAAACAGACTTTCAATAATTTCTATTCCTTCTTTTGTATTCCTAGCCAGTCGGTCTAACTTTGTTACGACAACTGTATCCCTTTCAACTATCTTATCTATTAGTAGTCTAAACTGAGGTCTATCCGTTTTTGTACCAGTATACTTTTCCTGTACTATCTCTTCGCAGCCTTCTTTAGTCAATTCATCTATTTGTACCGATAAATCTTGAGCAACTGTAGATACACGTGCATACCCATATTTCATTGTCACAACCACCTTAACTATTGGCACTATATTATGGCACTTATGTATAGCTTGATAATACTGGGTTGCTTTGTCGGTGTCAATACTATTAAGTTTTGTCACTATCCAATAAGCTATTTTTTATTATTAATTAAGCTTTAGTAGAACTAAGAACTACTCTAAATATAAAAAGCACTATCTAGTAGATAATGCTTTTAGACAAATTTTCATTACAGTAATATTTCCATCTAAAGAGTTATGAATTGATAACTGCATTAATATATTCTTTATTAATGTAATTGTTTTCCTCTTCATAGTATCGTTTTAAATATTTTTTTAGTGTTAATCTTTCAAGATCAGCTTCTAAATTTTCATAAATATTAAGACAGATCGCAACATACACTGCATTAACTATTTGTGTAAGCTGATTTTGATTGAGATCATTACGAGTTACGTTAGGAACTACCTTTGAATTAATAATGTTAAGCCTTAGAGATTTTATTTTTAAATCCAGAAGTCTATATGGCACATTTAAAGATATATTTCTTGTGAATATGTTTCTAATATACAAATTAAAATTCGGATTTGAATTGTTTATAAAATTAGTTTTCTTGTTGTTTAATTGTAAGGATAGGCTATTGTTATTCAAACTGAATACATGCTTTTTCTCAACTTCAATTAAAGTTCCAGTGTTACTATCAAAACCATACTCTATGAAATCACTCAGGTATAAATTCGGTAATATCTCAGTATTATAGTCAATGTATCCTTGAGGTGCATAATCCATTAGGTTTTCTTTAGCAATTAATGTTATATAGTTTGGATCGTATTTATCTATAAACATTTCCACAGCTTCATCATTATCATCAATAACATTCATAATGTCATCTAAGCCTGTTCCATCTTCAATAATAGGAAAATTCACAACATAAAAACTATCATCATTTAGAAAATCAAGTAATTCATAATCTGAATCATCTAAAGAAATTAATTTGTCACCATCATAAACTAAAGGTTCACCTACGAATCTAATATCTTTAATACTAGTAGTGAAGATATTGTTTATTTCTTGGGATAGTATAACTTGTCCGTCTATATCATCTAAGTACTTATTTAATTCAATATTAATTTTTTCATTATTAATAAATAGTGAATTTTCTATTGAAATTAGCTCTTCATTTTTCTTATTAACATAATTTATGCTGACTTCATTCGTTAAAAAATATTCTCTTAAGAACTTTAATACTGTTTCACTGTCTTTCCATACCTCTATAAATTGATCATATTTTAGTATCACTTCTGTACCTTGATCCACATGTTCTGTAACATGATTTATACAAACAAATTCATCATATTTGTTTAACTCAACTTCATAAAGTTTTGAATCATTCATATGCCTTGTTTTAACTTTAACTTCGTCTGTTAACATAAAACTCGCAAGAAAACCAATTCCGTAATTCCCAATAGGTTTATAACTGTAACCTTTTAGATTAAAATCATCTGAATTATAATAAGACGATCCTAATCTCAAAAAATAATTCTTTAACACATATAGATTCATTCCGATCCCATTATCTTTGATAATTACTTGGTTTTTATTTTCGTCCAATATAATGCTAATTACTGGTTTAAACTCTTGATCACCAAATTCTCGTCCTTTGTCAAGTATTTCCTTTTTTAATATACAAGCGTCTATGGAATTTTGTAATAATTCTCTTAAACCCAATTTTTTATTACCATATAATTCATCACCCATTAGTAACTTGGTGATGAATTATAATTAACCTTAAATTTCATATCAGCAATAGTATAACCCTCAGATTCTATAAAATTATAAACTTTAGGAAGTAACAAAAGTCTATATTTATCTTGAAAGTCCTGTGTTAAGTCATTTGCATTATTTAGCTCTATGTTAATCCAATCAATATAGCTTAATATTTTTCTATGTATGTTGGGATTGTCGCATCTTCCATGTAACTCTATTAATCTAAAGCCTCTATCATTTTTTTGTACTTTATCTGAGTTTTCAATCGAGAAGTGTTGAATCCATTCCTCTTTACTTATTCCCTCTGGGGAAACTGATTGAAGAAGTATCGGTGGTGTTCTTTGACTATCAAAATCAAGAATATCAGCTAATCTTAGAATAATTGCACAAAACTGAGCATTAAAAGTATACTGCCCTTTACGTCCATCTTTTTTGAGTTTCCCCTTTATCCAATTGATATCTTCTGTATGCGACTGACAGATCAAAGAAACTTGGTCTTCAAAGCTAATACTTGTTAGATCGGGTAATCGTAAATAATCCTTTAAGGAGTTTCTTACATAGTCAGCTGACCTAATTCCATGCACTCTTCTAACATAATCTTGTATAGCATGAATATGATTTCCATTAAATTTCTTTAATATGGACTCATACTTGAAATCATTATACTCTAATACTCCCTTTTTTATTTGGTTTACTTCTTCTTCTGAAGCTGCCATACCAATATCATGTAGTAGGGCAGAATAGGCAAGTAACAGTAATTCAAACTCATTTAACTCTTCCAAGTCTGGTAAGAGTTCCCCCATATATCTCATTATTCTTAGAGAATGATTTACATCGTGCATTGTATAAAAAGGAAAAACTTGACTTATCCGAGTATTTAATAATGGTTCTACTAAATTGTAGACTGTCATAAAACTATGATATATACCCTCATTTTTTTCTTTAATTTTTTTAATTATCTTTACTTCCTCAAGACTTATGTTACTCACGCAGACTCATCTCCTATTCCATATTTATTATGTTTACTAAGTTAAAAGTTGCAGCTTCTTATTAAATAAACGTTTATAATAAAATCAAAATTTTATTATAAACGTTTATTACTAACGATCTGATAATTTTTCGTTATTTAACTATATAGACTAGATCAACTAAACTTTTTGTAATTAAAAGACAGGTTTTACCTCTAGGTTTACCTTCCAAACTTTCACGTTCAAAAAATTCGCCCTCAATAACACCTAAACTTGAAAAATGCAACTTACCAAAAACAATTGGGTTTTCAAATAAAACTTCAATCTCACTATGAGAATTTAAAACAATAGAGATTTCAAAATCTTCAATACTCATTTGCCCTTCTAATGACATATTCCAAATGAAATCACTCTTCATAACTGCACGTGTCTCATAATAAAAGAGATTCTTCCTTATGAAGAGATAGGAAGCATTGTCGTCGAAAAATCTAACAAAAGCTGAATTTGGGTTAGATGAGGAAACACTTAAATTTTCTACAGTTTGAACTAGATTCTTTATACTATCATCATTTTTCACCTTGTCCTGTTGCTCTTTTAAGTAATCAATCTCATTCAATGTAAATCTATCCACTAACAATTTGTTTGTTTCAATGTTTTCTTTAATTAGGTTATATATTTTATTACTCTCATCATAATCTGCTACCCATTGAAGTTGCTGGGCTTTATTAAGCCTATCGTACCGGCTAAAGTTTTGTATCATACTCATACCTCATTAAAAAATACTTTTGCATAGTCCCTTATTACCTCAGTTTTTTTCCTATAATTCTTAAACTTACGCTTTCCAAAACTTGCCTTAGGAATAAATAAATAATATCTCACTTTAGGAATTTTATAGATAAATAGTACTCTTGCAATAATTCCAAAACCACTAAGTTCCTTTTCACCAATTTTCTCGCACTCATTCCAAAAACTAAATAATTGGCTAATTGCACTATGAGGATAAGAATATGGCCTTTCATAATCTGTAAAAGAAGACTTCACTTCCATTGTTATTTCATCTGGGAAATCTAACCTTTTCAATTTCCATTTAGCTATATCCCATAATCTACTTATTATATCAATATTTGTTTCTATTCTAAAATCAGGACATTGGTTATTGGATGTAAATCTTTGAAATAACAATTCATTCATAGGGCGACCTATACAGGAAGTAAGACCAGTAATTGCAATAGCTTCTCCCAAGTCTCCAGATACATCTGAAGATCTAGTTTTTGAATTAAGAGCATAAAAACTTCCTAATGATACACCACTATACGTGTTTTTCACATTAAAAATATTGCCTTTTTTAATTTTGTTTTTATCATAAACATCATAATGATTACCTAGCTTCAATATTAATTTTTCTGAATAAAGCGAACCATGGTTTCCAATTTGCCATTCAGACATAAAAAATTCTTCTGTATTTATTGGTTTATATGGGTCAGTCGCTAAATAAAACTCACACTCAAACTTATACATTGAAATCTCCAAATCTATTATTTTTTCAAATGCAATTTTTTACTTTATGCTTAAATAAATTATCTTTTGAAGATACTTTCCCTATGCCATTTTATGTACTCCCGCTGCCTATCATTCAATCTTAAACTCATAGTTTCATTAATGTTAAGAAAAATCTTCGTAGCTTCTTCTAATTTATCCGAAACCATTATCTTACCCTCATCACCAAAACTAATATATCCCTTATCAAATAAAGAATCATGATTAGGACAAAGCAGCAAACCATTATTCACATCTAACCGCTCTTGATTATCAGATTGACTCCATGGCTTAATATAGCTTGCTACTTAGGAACCGCTCATCAGCAACACCACATAATCTACATTTCTTTTCCATATCTAAAAGAGCCTTTTTAAACGTTGATTGACCTATTCTAGACTTAATGACTTGTTCTTTCTCAGTCTCTGTTACTTCAATTTGTGCTGGCACAGCTGAGACAATTGATTCTAATTGAATATACTTATCTGCTCTAGACTCCACTACCTCCTAATCCACATTTTCCCATTGCTCATACCTTTGTAGAGATTGAATAACTAGACTAAAGTTTAACTCCTGCTGTTCTAATAGTGCTATTGCTTCATGTGTATTTAAGTCCTTAAAAATTCCCTTGTGTTTATCGTTTAATCTAATGAAGTGAAGTATTCCCATAGCTTGATAACCTCCGCTTTCATCGGGATTCAAACCAATGATAGGTTTATCAAGCCAGTGACGAGACTTTGAATGAAATAGAGATTCATCCCTAGTAGTTCATGGATAATTAACTTTTATTTACTTTTACGATTCGTAAAATCCATCAAATCTTCTTTTTTAACCATCCACTTATTATCATTTTTGAAACCATTAAGTTCACCTGATAATATCCACTTTCTTATCTTTTCGGTCGAAACCTTCTGACCCTTAAATGGACTTGTTTCATCATTAGTAAGGATTTTTCCAACTTGTCCAGTAGTAAAGATGGCGTTCTCGTCATGCTTTTTCAACTGACTCAAATTATAGTTCCTCAGCTGCAATTTTTTCTCTCTTTGTACCTTTCTTTCCTCTTCTAATTCAATAACTTTTTCAAATTCTTCACTAACACGACTCCTACTTCCTTTATCTCCATTTTTATAAGCTAAATATTTCTCATTTGGTTTGAAAATTATCAAAGTAGGGGTAGTAAAACAAGGCATATGAACATATGTTTTGTCTTGAGATAAGAAAAAACTGATTATTTGTGAAGGTTCAGCATCGCCTACTTTTACATACGTCTTCAATCGTTCTGAACTTACATTGCACAAACTACTAGGAAAACTTATCTCTTCATCCCCTCTTTGGTTTAGCCAATACCACGAACAGTACGCAAGGAATCCCCGCTCAGCAGTCCCTCTAACAGATAAAGCACTAAAATAACTCTCATTGATTGGGTCACCTATTTTACGCTCTGGCATTTCTGGAATTGGACATTCTTCAACTGATATATCTACAAACCCTGTTTGTAACAGTGCAGCTAAATTTAACCAATCATTATATATCCCTCTGCTAATAGAAAATCCACTATTATGCAATAAATCATGTAAATTATAATAATCCCATACAAACGTACCTTCATTTATTGCCTTTTTAATCATCTTTTCATCAATTTCTTTATGGTACTCTCTTGTACAACTGTAGAATTTTCCATTTCTAAACTCTCTATGAAATTTCCAAGCAAGCATTGGATTCTCAAACCCTACAGATATATAAATTAAAGTATTATTTTTTAAATATGATGGTTCTCCGACAAATTGACCTCCGTAGCTAACAACTTCAATTATTAAATCTTCTATATCAAATTTTGTATTGTCTTTATCAATGGAATAAGAAATTTCATAGTAATTATTTGTTGACTCAAAGAGCGGTTGTAAGGACATTCGTTCATTTTGATTCTGTGCAAACTCTAACAGAATCTTTGCTACCCATATGAATTTGTGATGAAAAGCAAATTCTGTAATAATTTCAATCTGTTCATCTATATTTGCAGTATTCCAGTCCTCTTTTCCTTTTTCATTAAATTCATATTCATATTGTTCAAACAACTCTAAAAAGCGAACAACAAGAGCCTCTTTATGTTGTAATTCCACCCTTTAAACACCTCTATTCTACAGATTAAATGAAACTATTCTCATATAACCAACTTACTAATTTACCAAGTATATAGGAAAATGATACCATATTAATACGTAATTTTTGAAGATAAATAAAAAGAGCAGCAACTACTACTCCATAAAAGTCCATATAAATGCAATTGTTGTATTTAGTAATAAGAATGTTCAATTCAACCTGTTATTGTTCTCGAGATAAAAGACGGGTTTTATTAACCGTAGTTACCTTTATTATGAATAATGTGATAATATTGGAGATATCCAAGAAAAATAGCGATAGGATTGATCTTATGTCTGAGTTAGATAACTTCTTACAAATAAAATACACTCAGTTTTTACAGAGATACTCTTCCGAAAAGACAGTTTTGTATAAGGGGTATTATAGTGATTTTGGTAATCATTATTTAGTAGAAATATTTTCAATGCTTCATAGTACACTTAATGATTTATTCGATTTTATGAATAGTAAAAATGGCGTTTATGGCGGGCATTATAATGCACACGAAAGCAGACTACTATTAGATACTATCGAGCAAATTAGAATACTTCAAGCGAAGTTAAAAGGTGAATATAGTTTTGAAATTGATAAGTATTACATGGAATTTATTAATTCTTGCAGAAGTTTTCTAAAGCAAAGTAATGGCAGTAGCATTCCCGAGGAATTTCCCAATATCGATATCATAGAAGAAAGACCAATATTTATAAAAGCTAATAGTACAGAAATTCAAACCCCTGAAAACACAAGTCAAATAACTCTTCATCAAATTGGTGGTGGTTCATATGCTAAGGTGTTTAAATACAGTGACCCCCATTACGGAAATGAATTTGCTGTAAAACGTGCAAAAGATGAGCTAAGAGAAGATGAGCTTGAGAGGTTTAAAAATGAGTTTAATGATCTAAAGAATTTGGACTCTCCTTTTATTATTAAGGCTTATACATATAATGATGTGAAAAATGAATATACGATGGAATTAGCTGATCAAACCTTGGAGAAATTTATGAGGTATAATAATAACTCTTTGTCTTTCTCGTCGAGACGAGCATTAATAATTCAGCTTCTTAATGCTTTTCAATATATTCATCAAAAGGGACTTTTACATCGGGATATTAGTTATCAAAATATATTAATTAAAAAATTTGAAGACGGGACTAATTTTATAAAAGTCTCGGATTTTGGCTTAGTAAAACGACCTGAAAGCTCATTAACAAGGCAAGGAACAGAAACTAAAGGAGCAATAAATGATTATTCAGATCTAGATATAGTAGGGTTTGAAAATTATGAAGTAAGGCATGAAACCTTTGTCCTCGCCAAAGTAATCTACTATATATTGACAGGAAGAGAAACAAACTACCACATGGAACAGAATGAACAATTAAGGAAGTTCATTCTTAAAGCTATTGGAGTTAAGGAAAATCGTTTTAATAATGTTGCTGAAATGAAAAAAGTATTATTAACAGAGATATTTCCAGCTGTTCGAAATCCACAAGAACAAGTTTAAATAACATTAATAGCTTGTAATATAGTTCCCTTCACAAATTCAAATACTATCAATTTGTTATTATAAAAGCTCTTATCTTCCATATTAATTTTCAATCTCCGAAAAATAAAATGTTTACTCAGTTTAGAAAAAGGTTAATTAAATTAACCTTTTTTCAGCTGTAGCATATACCAATAATCTACACTACCACCAGAAAAAGAAGAGACTCAAATTAAAAGTCCTCCTTATCTGGACGACCGTCTAATCCTTTGAAACACTTCAAGAGGATTTTTATTGGTTTGAACCCAAATAACAGGCTCCCCTGCTGTAAGAAGCTTATTCCATTCCTCCCTTTCTCGTTGTTCCTTTTCACAAGACAGTTTCTGTTCAACACCATCTATACACTCTTCTACTGTTACCTCTCTTGTCAACTCATTAATGACTGTATCAAGTGTTATGTGTTCCATAGCTCTGTCACCATATTTCTCTTCATACTCTCGAATCTCTTCTCTAATATCAGCCATTACAGCTTCATATTCATCTTCTACAGCGGAGTGCTTTGAACACTTAACATTTGGTTTGGCTAATATAATTACACCTTGCTGATCTTGGTTTGCTTTATGTTGTTTAATTTTTTCTTTTCTGTTCAATTCTTCATTTTGCTCAGCATTCACGCAAGATAGATCATAATTATGAAGCTGAACCTTTGTTCTTTTTTCACTCGTTACCTTTTCAAGTCTTGATAATCTTAACCCTGTAAGTTCTTTCCTCTTTTGATCATCACTCATTTGTTGCACCTTTTTGATTTGCTCGGAATCAATAGCACTCATACCATGCAATTGAATATGGAGGTTTCTAATGCAATCAACATATTTATCACTCTTAAGTAAGACTTCGTACGGTGTTAGTTCACTCTGCATGCCCACTTCTTTACTTAGTGCATTGACCTCATCTTCAGTCATATTAAACATTGCTAACACTTCTTTTGTATCTCTATCAATTGTTAGATTCTTATTCTTAGACTCTGAACTCCTACTATGCCTCTTTTGAGCATTTTCTACAACATAATCAAGCAATTTATTGTGGTATAGCTTTTCATTTTTATGCAAATTGAATGAATCAGTCTCGGAGAGATAATGTGCCTTAATAAACACTTCCAGAGCGATTTTGTTTAATACTTCGATTTGGAACACTTCATAAATATACTGCAATTGCATTGCATCGCCTTCATCATCTTCAACATTTTCGATATATTCAAGCCACTCAGCATTAAATGCTTTGGTCTTTCGAGAATTTTTAAACATGAGTGCTTGTGATTTATTTATCCCATGTTTTTTGAGTAAACCATCTTCAATGGAATTAATTTGGTCGGCAGTGGGGTTATCAATGTCAATAGCCACTTTAGAACCTTTTACTTTACCTTTCCACGAAGAGTTTACTCTGATTAATTTCAATTCTTCTGCTTGGTTAAGAACCGTCTGTAATTGTCCTTTGCTTACGTTCCTTAACGTGTATGCAAGGTCTTGAAATACCTTCTCCTCGCCATCCTTAATAATACCTATTCTAATCATGTATTCTTTGTATGGCTGAAGTGCTTCTACGCTAAATACGCCCTTCATGATATCTTGTTCAGCAGGTGATATCAGTCCAAAATAGGTCGCCCAGCCGTTTCGAGTTCTTGCCTTGTTATCCATGTCATCCAACTTACTCATTACCATAAGTGCTAAGTGCTTTGAATGAGATGGTGCTGCTCCTTTATTGAATTGTCGTTTGTCTTCTTTCTTAGCCTTTTCTTTTCTCTTCTTATCTGTGTAGATGAATCGGTCTCTACCTTCACCTTTTACCTCAACTATTTCATAATCACATTTCATTTCTTTTTTGAGAGATTCTAATACACGTGTGTTTATATTCCCCTTATTCTTCCTCAATGAATCTTTCAGATGAGGTTTATACTTCTTTATTGCATTTGATAGTGTCCATTTTTTTGCCATCTTATTACCCACTTTCTCCATATTTTTATTATTGATTTTGACCTTAAGTTTCTGTGCAAGATTTGTCCCTATATATATCTTTAGTATTTAGGGACAAATCTTGCACTGTTTTTTTACTTCATATTCGATATATTTTTACTAACAGTTTTGAAGATTTTAAGTGTTATTTTTTTATTTTAATCTGATTAAACGTCGTTATAAGTACGGACATCTTCCTTGTTAAGAAAACACAAAAAAGGAGTGGAAAATCTACACGCACCTACCTCGTTAGAAAGCACACTTTACCCAGTCCAAAAAAGGCATAATTAGCCTATCCTTGTTAGTACATCACAGGTATACAGAATAAGTGTGCCTCCTAATGAGGCGGTTGCATGTAAATTTCCACTCCTTTATAGTTTATTTGCTTTATGATAAATTTTAATTTTGAATAGTAACACATATCATTATAATACTATTAACATTGTAATACAATAGATTATTCTATGTTTATTTTCCCCAAAACACATTTTGAATTTTTTTGAGGAAGTCTAGCACCCTCGATGCCAAAATACTTTATGCCTAGAATATCTGACTACAGGCTAATCATATGATAAATACACGTTTCGAAATTCACTTTAGAAATACTTATTGTTGAGGTACTTTGATTGAATAAAAAGCTGTAAATATACGTCTCGTATCGGGATTTTTCATCGTGTTGGTGTGGATTGAGGTACTCCTTACTATCAACCTTTCATTTAGAGGTAGATCTTGAACCTCCAAAATTTTGCAATCATATAGCAACTGAAATAATCTATTATCTTGATTTGTATTCCTTTTAAATTTCACTTTAATCCCTCATAAACAAGACCTAAGAACTTTCATCACCATAAATAAGACTTCATTTTTCCAGATTTCTCTGGTTGCTTTTATTTTTCATAAATTGAACCATATTTCTAGTTCTAAGAATTGTATCATCCCTATTTTTATCAAGTTGCTTTTGAACCTTCTCAAAGACATCTGGACTTATGATGTTTACAAGTTTATCTTCAACTAGTACATCTCCTCTATATGATTCGTTTCGTAAAATATCACATATACCTTTGCTTGAGAATAAATTTCCTCTAAATGTCCGACAATCGTTGTTGTTTAAGAACCTTTTAACATTGTTTATAGTATTAAGTTCTAGGTATTTTTCAAATATCAATTTAATTATATCTGCTTGTTCATTTGTAAGGACAATATACTTAGTATGAAGTTCTACTTGATTCAAATAGCTTAAAAAACCTTCAAACCTTTTGCGTTTCCTCCCCAAAAATACCTCAGCACCCGAATACATGTAATCTAATACCTGCTTAAGTTGTTGCTTACCACCAAATCTAAGTTCAAACGCATTACCATGTGGTCTTATCTTGACATGATCACCGAGTGGTAAATAATGGATAATCCCCTTTAATACACTTATAGTTCCAACAAATGTTATGACATAAATTGTGTCACTAGGTGTATTACGCAGTCCTTTTTTCATTGGACTAAGACAACCATCGCCATCAAAATAACCTCTAATAAAATGACTCATTAGCTCATCTGGAATAATTTTACTTGATGGAAATTCAAGTGTTAATGATTTACGTTCTTTTACACCTATTTCAACTAACCGTTCACATAGTCTTGGACTACTGTAAAATTGAATGGTTGAGCTTAGGAATTCCTTTCCGCTACCATCCGTTGTTACTCTGTCATACACTTTATGGTCGGATTCTACACAAGTTTGGAATTTTTTCAAATGTGAGCTGTCACTAGCTTTTAAACTCAACTGAAAAACATAGTTACCATAATTTCTAGTCACACATCCATCTGCATATATAAACCCCAACCAGTATGCCTTATCAGGCGTATTAATAACGTTAAAGTAATTTTCATTACAACTGTATTTAGCTCTTACCCCACCCTTTCGAAAGCATACATTCATTTCTTTGAACCTAATTGTTACAACTTTTGAAGATAAGCCATACTCGTCAGCGATTTGGCTAATCGTTTTTCCATAAAGTTCATAATCTAATTTCATTTTTTTTAGTAAATTTTGGGAGACTTCTAGTCTTTTTCCTTTTGGTCTTACACCCATTTTATGAAGTTTATTGTATATAACTTTAACTGAGCATCCAAAGGATCTTGCAATATTTGTTACACTTTCACCCGATATATAATCTACCTTAATTTTATTTAGATCGTCTTCAGTAAAATCAATCCTTTTCAATATACTACCTCCAATATAAATATAGTAAAATGAACCACCCCTATTCACTTTACTATATTTATATTATATTGTAAATTATTATTTTGAATACTCTGAATACTTAATACAGTAAGACACTTATACAGTAATATACTAGTTAACAATATCCCCCTAGAAAATATCTGTTTTCTCGTAATGATTTTAACTTTTGTAGAATAGTAAAAACAAACAGATTACCTTCTAATTTTTGGTAACCTTCCCCTTACTTATAATAAAGCTACGATTCTAGAAAGTCACTCTATAATGTAGGAATGAAAGTTAATGCCGAATACTCGCTTCTATTCGACTTCAATTCTTATCAAGGCTCAACATTAAAAACTAGCTTTAAAATCCTGCTTTTCCTTAATTAACTTGTTCTCCGAAAAGAGACTTACATGAAAAATTAAAAATAATTACATTGTTAGGAAACCTTCACAACACAAGGTGTTTTTTTAATTTCGGGTCACATAGCGGTCACACACAGGTCACAACAAGGTCATACTACGAACCGTTTTTTAATATTATTAAAGATTAACTTTACAACCCTAGATTTTTTATAATTTATCTAAACAAAGCATATCCCCCCTTGCTACAGCAGCACTTATGCCAAAGATCAAAACGTCCAATACATCAAAGGCGACCTCGCCAAACGGGACTTCGACCATCTTGACAGACTCATCCATTTTTATGAGAAACATGATTTTGATGTTCGTGTTGATTATGAAAATCGTTGTAGTTCAATTATTTGCCAGCCCCGTTGGTAATATGGGGCTTTTTTATTTTTCCAAAAATCAGGGTAGCGGTCATAATATTGGTCATAACTCAAACAGATTAAAAGTTGCTATCTATACCAACAACTCCAACAAATTGTAAGGAGACTTTTTGTAAATAAATTATTACAGCTACAATGCTTGCTTTTAGTGCTTCTGTCGATTCCCTATTATTTAGATTGCATTGGAATTCTGGTAGTCTCTTTCTCTTCTTTCTTTACAGCTACTGGTCTACTATTTTGAGATCCTAAGATCACCCCAGAACCAATGAAGAGAAAACCTATAATTTGTAACAACAAGATGGGCTCATCCAATACCAACACTGAAGTAATGGCTGCAACGAGCGGAATTCCGTTCATAAAAATGGCACATTGACCGGGCCCGAGGATACTGATCCCTCGGTTCCATAGCATATTCCCTACCCCTGTTGGAAATACACCGACATAGAGCAACATTAACCAGAGCAATACACTAGAGGGCAGCTCACTCCAACCTTCCATCGTTTGTTCCCAAAACACCAAGGGTAAGTAACAGATTGAAGAAATTGAATAGGCGTACAAACTGATAATTGCCGGAGGAAACTTAATGTCAGTTGCTTTTTTAATAAATATGAAGCTTATACTAAAGGTTAGTAAGGCCCCGACGATATACAAATCGCCCATGTTAAAGGATAAATTAATTAAGTTGGTGATTGACCCTTTCAATACAACCAGCGATACACCAAAGAAGCCGAGACTAATACCAAGCATTTGCTTCCAGTGTAGGGGAACACGAAAGACCAAATACGCGATGAAGGCAGTAGCTAAAGGTGTTAATCCCATGATTAGTGAGGCATTAGTCGCTAACGTATATTTTAGCCCCACTTACTCTCAAGCAATATTTTTGTAATGACGAAATTACTTCCCCACATTAAAATTACGAGTAACAATATCCATTTTATTCGTGTGTGATTCAAGTTGTCATCTTCCTTCAAATTAGTTTAGAAATCTTGACCAGGTACTCAAGAAACGCAATAATTAATTGCAGTAAGAACACCTATCAAAGTTGGAAGCAGAAATAGATGCTCTCGCTAAAAAAATTGCAGACTAGAGATTATCTAGTTTCCCATGGTATTGTTAGAAAATAGTTATGGTATACGTGATGCTCTTAATAGGAAAACGAGCGAAGAAATAATTCTCTTAATATAAAAATATAAGGTTAAGAGATTTTCCTATTCACAATCTAAGGAAGAGTATTTAGGTAGTTCATTATAACATGAATGATTATTCGTTTTGATTATTGAGAAGGTTTGAAAAGGAATTTTAGCGATCCATACAATATATATACATGAATAAAAATAACATTTATTGTAAATCATTTAATTAACATGGTTTTCGACATCCAAGCACATCCACAAATAAAGCCATGTAAGCCCTCTTATTATCATTTGAGGGCTTTTCTTTTTCATGCGTTATGTGCACAAACATTTTCTATATATTGAAACTTAAAAAGGTGATCATTATAAATAATCGATATTAAGCGAATAATAAAACAGATCATTCAGTATATGCAACATACTACGAATAGCAAGCCTATAATGGAAGAGTTAAGGCAAAGGACTGGAAGAGATAGAAAGAGTTTACTTGAGGTTCTTAGAAGACTTAAGATAATTCAAATAAAGCAATTTATATTCAACATCAGTTAACTTGCGGTTAAGCTTTAATTCAAAATGTTTAACAATTTCTTCAAAAGTTGCTCCCATAGAAAACACTCCTATTTTTCATAGTTACATTATGATTAGAATCAATAGGGTGTGTGGATTATCTTACATGAGCAATACGTACATCTTTACTTTCTAAATCAGCACCAAACGTTGGGCTAGACAGTGTCTTCTTGCAAGTAAATATCATACTTATCACGAATTTCTAAGAACCATTCAGTTTCGGAATTACGCCTACGTCTCCCATTATCAAATCCTATAATTAGCTACTAAATAAGCGAAAAAAAAAGCACCCACTTAATAAATGGATGCTACTTATTAAAACGACCGATCTAATGAAAGGTTTCACTCCCCTATTTTCCTGTTAATGCATATCCCATTGAACCTGTTAACAGTCCTAATAGTGCCCCTCCTAGAACCTCTTCAGGCATATGCCCTAAACGCTCTCGTAATTTTATGGAATGATCTGCCCTTTGATTGGTCTGTTCTTTGTGTAATCCAGAAAGGCGCTGTAATTCTTCATCCATTTCATTAACTTTAATCGTTAATTCACCTGTTTGCCTGCGGATGCCTTGCGCATCATACATAACGATTAATCCAAACACAGTTGATAAAGCAAAATCAACAGAGCAAATTCCTTTTTCAAGAGCAACATAAGTTGCTAATGCCGTCACGCCAGCTGAGTGCGAACTAGGCATTCCTCCTGTTTCAAAAAGAATGTCTGATCTCCACTCACCTGTTTGAGCTTTATTTATCGGTATTTTTAATGTTTGTGCAACTCCTATAGTCATTAGTGCCGTTAACATAGGACGGTTCATCGTCTTCACCTCATTTTTATTGTTTCAAATGTGGTCATAAGTATGCACTATGTTGACCTCACTAAAGACTAATTTACCTTTCTTCCTTATTCTTTTTGCCATTTCTTTTTATATAGATAGTCAGTCCGATTAGAATAACGATTGGCAATCCAATGGGGCTTAATCCAATTAAAAAGACTATAATAGCGGAAGCCGCAGTAATTAGAACATTAATCGTGTCAATAAATAACTTTTTTGAGCGCTCCCACGTATTTAGATCATCTCCCTGTAATGTTGATCCTATAATTGCATTTTCTTGAATTGTAATGGTAACTGTTGAAAAATCTACTTGATTTTCAAAATATTGCTTCCTTCCTGTCATCTGTTCAATTTCTTCTTGAACTTTAGCTAAGTCATTTGAAATTTTCAACAGGTTTTCAGTATTGTCTGCATTGTCCATAAATGATAGTAAGCGTTCTTCGACAACACGTTTAGCCTTTAATCTTGATTCGAGGTCTACAAATTCTTCGGTGACATCACTACCGTGTGTATGCTGTTCCAATATTTTCACATCACTGTTGCCGAAATGATCAAAAAAAGGCTGAAAGTCTTGTTTTGGAATGCGAAGGACAATGGAACCAAATAGATGTCCCTTTGCATCCTCATTATAATGTGACTCTACAACATACCCGCCCAGTTCCATTATTTTTGCGTGGATTTCATCTTTTGCTTTAACATAATCTTTCACTTCAATCGTGATATAGCCTTGATAAATAACCATTCTTTCTTCAACGCTTTCACCTCTAAATGGCAGTGGCTCTAGAATTTCACTTTCTACATCTGCACGTTCAATAGATGCATTTTCCTCTGTTTTCGCCATGTCTCGTTGCTCGTACACTGCCTGATCCATTTGTATAGCTTCTTGTTCTTGACTACTACACGCGAGTAATAGAAATAATAAAAACAACGTTGAAAGTATTACTTTCATATTCATCAAAGCTCACCTCATTTTTACTCCATGAGACGAAACAAACGACAGATACGTTTCAAATATTTAATTTACTATTCTGTTTAATTGTTGTATAGGCTTACAAAAGTTTACTCTTTAAACGTTATAAGGTAAGCTTTATAAGCAAAAATTAAATAAGGAGTCACGTTAATGGAAATTATTGATCAAATTACTCATTTACAAGTTTTAAATCAGTTTTGGATTTTGCTGTTTTTCCTTGTTCCTATGGTTCTAATCTCAAGAACAGTAGTTGCTGGGACACGATTTTCTCCAATTCTGATTATCGTTATTTTCGGGCTTTTGCTAGGCTTTCTTTTGGTATCAGTTGGAATTGCAACTCCAGGCTTAGTAGAGTTTCCATTTGTAGACTTAATGGCTCGGACTACCATTATTGCTTTAACGGTTTCATTCTTTGTTGGTGGACAGGAGTTACGAAAGATCCTCGGGAACAAAAAAATGGAAGTTGACGACATTGTTGTTCCTTCAGATGAGGAAACAATTTTAGGAACGACTCGAACTCAATTATTCTTCATTATCCGTTCATTTTTCTTACTCCTCGGTATTGAAGGATTTACTAGAATGATCCTACAAGGTCAAGAAGCATCTGGTCTTGCTATTTACAACCCACTAATTGCTTACATTGGCCTTATTATTGCTGTAATCCTTATCGATAATAAAGCAGCTGTGAAAAACAAACATTCTTACATGCGAAAAGGATTACTAGAAATTGCTTTGATTATAGTTGTATTGCTTTTATCATATTATATTGCACAAGCATTTACATCAATCATTGCCTTACCACAAATCTTTTTTGCAATGATGATTTCAGCTGCACTTGGTGCAATATTCCATAATTGGACATTTGGACCTACCGTACGAGCTCTGCTCTTTGCAGGAATTCCCGTTGTCTTGGCAGCTAACTTCCTTGTTGGTGGATCGCGAATTGGAGATGCCTTTGCAATTCAAGGAATGAACTCCGTACTCGCATACGGATTTTTCGGACAACTGTTTTGGATGTTTGGTGGCATCGCCTTAGTCATGTTAATTGCAAAAACTGCTAACACTAGAAACTTAGCACCAGGAATGGCAGGGTCCTTGTCACACTCAGGCTTAACTGGAGCTTGTACGGCTGGGGACTTTGGAAAAGTCGCTGCACAACGTGCACCGATTATGATTAATATCCCATTCTTTGGACATGTCTTTGTTTTTTCTATTTTAGCTATTAGTGCAGATCGAGGATCTCTATGGATTGGCCCTTCAGCTGTCATTGTGGCCATTGGGATCGGTTTAACAATCCTTGCTTTGTTGAACCTACGTAAAGCAAATGGTGATGATCGTAAAGAAGTAAAAGCTCTTATGCAATTTTCGTTTGGTTGGCAAATTTGTGCTGTATTCGGAGGCCTTGCGCTATTAGGTGTTAGCACCATGACGTTTGAATATACAGCAATGGCACAAACTTCAGCTATTTCTCACTTTGGCTTATTCGCTGCCATACAAGGAGAAATGTTTGGTTCAGAAGCAGCATTACTGATTCCGTTTATTTTCTCGATGCCATTTTTAGTGCATCCACTCGTATTTTATATGTTTGGAAAAGCAATGGAACGCAACGGAGAAATGCCAGTTAAACCAGTTTATACTTTTGCCATAATCGGTGTCATCGGTGTTGCTTACGCTCTTTTCCTTGCATAACGCACCTTTATAAAAATACTATAAAAGGGAGGGACTAATCGTTGTGATTAAGTCCCCCCCTTTTTGATTTATACAAGCTCTTGGTATGTTCGAACTAATTCTTGAAGTTTTAAAGCCAGACCAATTTTCCCCTCCACTTTCAGTTGTCCTGTCATAAACGCCATTGTTGCATTCAGGTCATCGGCAAGTAGTTTTTCAAGATGATGCTCTGATAACTTTAGAATAACGTCAGCTTCTTTTTGAATTCCCTCCAAAAAGAAAGCTCTTCCTTCTTTTAGCTCAATCTGAATGGTCGCTGCATCAGTTAAATCAAATTGAAAAACTCGATCTTTTTCATCCTCAATCAGGTCTGGATAACGATTTGCTTTGTCGACAATCGTTTTTAGCTCATCTATTGGGCTCATCTACTTGCCTCCTCCTTATTCCCTTCTTTTTACCTTATTCACGTTTTATGTAAGCGATTCCTTTTTTATTATGACGAATAAAATCGAATTAATTTGAAATAGTAACTAAATGCAAGGAGGATGTCTATGTATGGAAACAATGAGAGTACTTCAATATGTGTGTTCCTTTCTCGGAACAAGCTGCTTAATTTTCACCTATATCCAAATGGCAAAAAATGATCGCAAAAAAGATAAAATTGCAAAAGGAGCAGACACCGACTAACTACTTTAAAGTCGATGACTGCCCCTCTTTAAATGATAACTTTTAGATCTTGTGTTTTAGTCGTTTAATGCTTTTTCAAGATTCTTCTTTGTTATTGACCAGTGTGAATCAGACCATAGAACTTTCTGCTCACTTATTAGCAAACATTGTGGTGATTCATGTTTTATTCCTGTTTCCTCAGCAATCATATTCGATACAGGACGCTGTTCAATTACTTTTACAAGTGCATAAGTCGCCTCATTAGATGCAGACTCTTGAAATGCTATGAACTCCTTATGTGCTTCTGCACTTATCGGACAAGTCGTGCTATGTTTTAATAAAAGGACAGGTTTATCACTAGTCGACAAAAAAAGTTTTTTCCAATCTTCATTTGTTTGTAATTCAATGATACTCATTCTAAATCATTCCCTTCATTTAGTAAACATTTTTCAGATTTAGTTTAAACCATTTTGATTGGTAATGGGATTTTAATAAGTACATACTTATTCTGTATAATACATTAGCGCAATTGCACCAGGACCTGTATGTGTACTAATAATGGGAGACGTTTCAGAAATTGTCACAGGAATATTCTTCACTTGCTGTAATGCATCGCGTAACTTGTTAGCAAGAGCATCCGCTTCAATCTGAGCTATTCCAATTGCTTTTACTTTCAATCCTGATGTTTCTTCAATAAATTGCTTTTTAAAATACTCAATCATTTGCATATGCGTTCGAACCTTTGAAACAGGTGTATAAACCCCATCAGCAAGAGAAGCCACTGGTTTAATCTTCAATAATGAGCCCATCAACGCTTTCCCACGTCCAATTCTGCCACCTTTGGCAAGGTATTCTAATGTATCAACCATTAAGTATAAAGAGGTATGTTTGCGAACTTGCTCAAGGCGAAGTACAATGTCTTCGGGACTCGACCCGCTTTTTGCCATTTTCGCCGCTTCGATAATTTGGAAGCCTAAAGCATGAGAAATAAACTGGGAATTGATGACCGTTATGTTCTCCCCGATCATATCAGCTGCTGTTCTAGCTGAATTTACCGTACCACTCATTCCTTCTGTCAGATGAATAGAAATGATATGTGTCGTATCAGGTTCGTCCAACAAGCGGCGATACGTTTCCTCGAAGTATCCAACAGATGGTTGTGAACTTTTCGGCAGCTCTACTGATGAAGTTAGTAAATTCACAAATTCTTTTTTTGTAATATCTACACCATCTAAGTATGTTTTACCTTCTACTGAAATAGATAATGGCACGACTGCAATTCCGTACTCCTTTACTAGCTCTTCAGATAAATCACTTGTTGAATCCGTTACTATTTTTATTGTCATAGCTACATTCCCCTTTTATGACTTCATCAAAAAATAAACTTCTCATGCAACTAACTATTATAAACTTATCCAAGAAATGGTTTATTTTCATCATTTTCCATCATAACACAGAAAGTTGAACCATGAGAATCAAAAGCCTACTTTCCTAGGGTAAAGCGAATATCATGGTAGGTGATGTGCTCAGGAAGCAGTTCTTTAATAGGTTTCAGCCTTTCTGTTCCTACTTCTTCCGCAGCTTGAATGATTAGTTTTTGTTTATCATCCTCAACATATTGTTTAAGATTTAACTCTACCCCTTCTTGTTCTGCGCGAAGGAGGTGTTTAACGATTGTTTGATCTGTAAGTCCAAGCGCTTCTACTAGTTCTGCTATCGTCTCGCCATTTTTAAATCTCTTGGCCGTTTCCAAATACTGTCCTTTTTTAGAAGGAGCACTTCGTTTGGAAATTGCCTCTGGCATTGCCATTTCACGCTCGGCTGGTTTACGGTTTTCAAATTGTTTAAGCACTTCTAAAAAGACTTCTCCATACTTTTCTCTTTTTTGTTCGCCTACTCCAGAAATAGAAGAAAACTCTTCGGATGTTACAGGAATATAACGACTCATTTCTTTTAATGTCTTATCAGAAAAAATCATATACGGTGGCAAATTATTTTCAGTTGATAACTGCTTACGTAATTTGCGTAATACTTCAAACACATCATCTTGTTCTTCAGGTTGTACTGGCGCCAATGATTCTGTTATTTGAACACGTACCTCTCCTTTTAATACTTGCACTGCTTTTTCAGTTAATTGAATCGTTGGATAAGAAGTTCCCGTTGGTGTTATATATTCTTCAGCCATTAATATATCAATGAGTTCAGCTACATCCTTTTGCGTCCAATCGCTCATTAAACCGTAGGTCGTTACACTTGTTAAATTTAATTGTTTTAACTTTTGATTCGTTGAACCGACTAAAATTTGAGCGATAATTGTTTTTCCAAAGCGCTCTCTAACCCTTTTTACACATGAGAAAACCATCTGAGCTTCTTTCGTACGATCAACCTTTTCCCCTGTTTGAACACAGTTTGAACACTTTCCACAAGTCTTAGAAGTATCTTCACCAAAATAGTGCAAAATATATTGTTGCAAGCATCGTTCTGTATGACAAAATGCAGTCATTTGTTGTAATTTCTTGTATTCCATTTCTTGCCTATCATTCGTGCGATCGGACTGCTCGATTAAAAATGTTTGGGTTCTGACATCTTGTGGACTAAATAATAGTACACATTCACTATCTTCTCCATCACGACCAGCTCTCCCCGCTTCTTGATAATATGCTTCAATTGTTCTTGGTAAATTATAATGAAGGACAAACCGAACATTCGACTTGTCTATTCCCATCCCGAACGCATTTGTTGCGACAATGATTTTTGCTTCATCATGAATGAACGCTTCTTGTCCTTTTGATCGCTCCTGTTCATTCATACCTCCATGATAAGGGGTTACATCAAATCCCACAGAGGACAATTCATGATAAATTTGTTCGACTTCTTTTCTCGTTGATGCATAAATAATTCCTGATTCATTCTTTCTAGATGCTAGAAATGAGGCCATAAACTTTTTCTTATTGACGCCTTTTTTCACTTGAAATGTTAAATTACTTCTCTCAAAACCTGTTGAGATGACATTTTGTTCTTCAATTTGTAGAAACTGCTGCAAATCTTGACATACTTGTGTAGTAGCAGTTGCTGTTAATGCAAGTACGGTTACTTGTTGTGGGATCTCTTCAAGCCATGACGAGATCGATAAATAACTCGGTCTAAAATCATGTCCCCATTGAGACATACAATGTGCCTCATCTATAGCAACGAGTGATAAAGTGATATGTTTCAGTAATTGCTGAAATGACGGATGATTTAATCGCTCTGGAGCGACATAAACAAGTTTGTAATACCCCTCTTTAATTCGAGAGTGCCTTATACTTTCTTCATCCGAACGTAACGTACTATTCAGATAGGTGGCCGGAATATTTAGTTCATTTAACGCATCGACTTGGTCTTTCATTAATGAAATTAATGGAGATATAACTAATGTAACTCCTGGCAATAGTAAAGCTGGTATCTGATAACAGAGAGATTTCCCTCCACCAGTTGGCATGATTCCAATTGTATCAATTCCGTCTAACACTTTTTCGATAATGGCTTGCTGCCCTTTTCTAAAGCAATCATATCCATAGATTGCTTTTAATTTCTCTTCAGCTGCATGCAGTTTCGTTTTTTCCATCACTTGTTCTCCTTTGCTAATTTCTTATACTTCAATATGTAGGTGTAATAAATAAGAATTTAAACGTGTAATTTCCCAACCAATTTTCCCCATAATTTTAGTTACTAAATTGTTTTCTCTTAAGTAACGTTCACATAATTTACTTACAAATATCGTAACATGATCATCTTAGACGGTCGAGTACTCATTAATTTCATGATTTATGAAAAAAAACGTTAGAATACTAGCCCCGTGTCTACAATGAATGGTATAATTCATTCGATTATGGACATTGGAGGCACATATATATATGATTACTGTTACAAATGTTGGATTACAGTACGGAGACCGAAAATTATTTGATGAAGTGAATATTAAGTTTACTCCTGGAAACTGTTATGGTCTCATCGGAGCAAACGGCGCCGGAAAATCTACGTTCTTAAAAATTTTATCAGGTGAAATTGAACCACAACAAGGTGACGTTCATATGAAACCTGGGCAAAGACTTGCTGTTTTAAAGCAAAATCATTTTGAATATGAAGAAGAAGAAGTAATGACAACGGTTATTATGGGACACGCTCGCCTTTTTCAAGTAATGCAAGAAAAGGATGCTATTTATATGAAGGAAGAATTTTCTGATGAAGATGGCATTAAAGCAGCAGAACTTGAAGGTGAATTTGCAGAAATGAACGGTTGGGAAGCTGAGTCTGAAGCAGCAATTTTATTAAAAGGTCTTGGAATCTCAGAAGACTTACACACGAAAAAAATGGCTGACTTATCAGGGGCAGAAAAAGTAAAAGTATTACTTGCTCAAGCTCTATTCGGCGAACCTGATGTGCTTCTTCTTGATGAGCCTACTAACCACTTAGATATTAAAGCAATTGAATGGCTTGAAGAATTCTTAATCAATTTTGAGAATACAGTTATTGTTGTATCACATGACCGTCACTTCCTTAACAAAGTTTGTACAAATATTGCCGACTTAGACTTTGGGAAAATTCAAATCTATGTTGGGAACTATGATTTCTGGTATGAATCAAGCCAACTAGCTCAAAGAATGGCACAAGATCAAAACAAGAAAAAGGAAGAAAAAATCAAAGAATTACAAGGCTTTATCGCACGATTTAGTGCGAATGCATCAAAATCTAAGCAAGCAACATCTCGTAAAAAGCTACTCGATAAAATTGAGCTTGATGATATTAAACCATCTTCTCGTAAATACCCGTATGTTCATTTCTCGCCTGAGCGTGAGATTGGGAATGACGTATTACGTGTGGAAGGCATAACGAAAACAATTGACGGTGAAACGGTATTAAATAACGTCAGCTTTGCAATGAACAAAGAAGATAAAATTACACTTGTTGGGGATAATGAAATAGCAAAAACGACACTTTTCAAAATCCTATCAGGTGAAATGGAACCTGATAGAGGTACTTACAAATGGGGAATTACAACTTCACAAGCCTACTTTCCTAAAGATAACTCTGAATTCTTTGAGGGATGTGATTTAAACTTAGTTGATTGGTTGCGTCAATATTCTCCTCAAGATGATAGCGATACGTTCTTACGTGGATTCCTTGGTCGTATGCTCTTTTCTGGTGATGAAGTTAAGAAAAAAGCTAACGTCCTTTCAGGTGGAGAAAAAGTTCGCTGTATGTTATCAAAAATGATGTTAAGTGGAGCAAATGTACTTCTACTTGACGAACCAACGAACCATCTTGATTTAGAATCTATTACAGCAGTGAATAACGGATTAATCAACTACAAAGGTGCTATGATCTTTACTTCTCATGATCATCAGTTCAACGAAACCATTGCCAATCGCGTAATCGAACTTACGAATGATGGGGTTATAGATAAACAGATGACGTATAATGAGTACTTACAAACGACAAAGAAATAACTGATCGATAGGATGGCTCAATTTTGAGTCGTCCTTTTCTAATGCCTTTGATTTCTACTGTTAAAAGTTGGGGATGACATGGTATAGTAAAAAGACTGTTACGTAAGGAGGCTCAAGAAAATGAGTGTTAAATTCGCTTACCTACTAGCGATAGTAGGCGCTGCATTTTGGGGGTTAATTGGATTATTTGTTCAAAATTTATACCAGTTAGGCTTTACAGCTTGGGATGTTGTCGCAATCAGAGCCATTTTTTCTGCTGCTTTGTTACTAGTGTATGTGGTTGTGTGGAAACGAAGTATGCTTCGGATTCAACTAAAACATATTCCGCTGTTCATCGGTTCAGGTATCATCAGTATTGTTTTCTTCAATTGGTGCGTGTTTACAGTAATTGATCAAGCAAACCTTTCATTAGCAGTTGTCCTGTTATATACTGGTCCATTATTTGTTACTCTTTTGTCAAGGGTTTTCTTTAAAGAACTACTAACATTTCGAAAAGGAATGGCTATCATCGTCACCTTAACAGGATGTGCTTTTGTAGTTGGCCTTTTGCCATCTGTTCAGACGGTTATAACTACATCCACGCTCCTAATCGGAATTGGATCAGGGTTCTTCTACGCCCTTTATAGTATTTTTGCTAAAGTGAGCAGTAAACACTACGGATCAATTACAATCACCACCTATTCATTTATTTGCGCTAGTGTCTTTATGCTTGCTTCTAGTCAGATAGCGCATAAAACACCATTATTTCTTAATTGGACAGTTATGTTAAATAGTGTTGGCTTAGCATTAATTCCAACCATTTTTGCTTATTTATTGTATACAAAAGGCTTAAGCTATATCGAATCAAGTCGCGCGTCTATTCTATCCACGATTGAGCCTGTTGTTGCAATTGGTGTTGGCTTTATCTTCTTTCATGATATTCTTACAATATGGCAATGGTTAGGCGTATGTCTTGTAATTTCTTCAATTCTACTCGCTGCTGAAACGACAATGGATCAGGATAAAAAAGAAACAACTCCAGCGCAGGCTTCTTAAACATTAAAGCATTCGACGTTGACGTTGTTTCCTTCGCTTGACAATTTGAAATACGATTACAACTACAAAAATAGCAACTAATGAATAGATTAATTGTTGAACAAATGTTGACCAGTCACTAATTGAGTTACCATAATAAAAACCAATAAAGAAGTAAAGTGATAGCCAAATAAAGGCAGAGCTAAATCCCATAAGCGCAAATAATCGATACGTAATACCAGACATTCCAATACTAAAAGGAACAGCGTGACGCACAAACGGAAAAAAATAACTAAAGCTTGCTGCTTTAAGTCCATATTGATCTAATAGTTCTTTACCTTTCACAGCCCGAGAATACCAGATTGATTGATTATCTTTCTTGATATTTGTATTCTGATAAACTACATTACCAATTACATATAATAGTGTTCCATGTAAAAGAATACTACTATATATAACTAAAAATGTCGGCAAAGGATCAAGCATCTTCGTTGTAGCAAGAACCCCTCCGCTCATCAACAAAATTTCATTAGGAACAGGAAAGAAAAACAGCCCAATTGCCATTATAAAAAATAAGGCAATGTAACCATACTGCTTGATAAAGTCTATAAAAATTAGTGTATCCACCTTGTCACCTCCTTCGTTTTAGGTCGTTAGCGAAAAAGAAAGGCAGCACACTGCTGCCTTATCCTTTGAAGTATTCTTTATAATAACCGCCAATTTTACCAGTATTGTCTATAACAAAATAAAATTCGTCAGTTTCATTTTTTAACTCATAGCTTTTCCCTGCTGTTAATACACGATTAACCATGTATTTCTTAGCATCTGTATGAACGCACTCAATTGTGCGGATCGTTTTACTTTCAGTCCAAGTTTGATGAATCAATTCATTCCAACTCACTTTCTAGTTTATGTATTATACCATTATACTGGGAATAGCTATAATTGCCAACTCAAATATTCAACTGTTACATAATTTTAACAAAAGCAAGAAGAGCTTGCTTGAAAAAAAGAGGCTGACAATTGTGTCAGCCTCTTTTAGTTAATTAAAATTACCCTTCAAGTAAAAGTGTTTCTGGATCTTCTAACAGGTTCTTCACTGTTACTAAGAAACCTACAGCTTCTTTCCCGTCAACAATACGGTGATCATATGAAAGGGCAATGTACATCATTGGACGATTTTCAAAACGCTCTTGATCAATCGCAACCGGACGCCATTGAATCTTATGCATTCCTAATATCCCTACTTGTGGTGCATTTAAGATTGGGGTTGACATAAGTGATCCAAATACTCCACCATTTGTAATTGTAAATGTCCCACCTTGAAGATCAGAAATGGATAATTTATTATCGCGAGCTTTTTTCCCTAGTTCACCTATTCCGCGTTCAATTCCAGCAAAGCTTAATCGATCAGCATCACGTAATACAGGAACAACTAATCCTTCTTCCGTTGACACAGCACAACCGATATCATAGTACTTCTTAATTAAGAGCTCATCACCTTGAATTTCTGCATTTAGCAATGGGAACTGTTTTAATGCACTCACAACTGCTTTTGTGAAGAATGACATAAATCCAAGCTTCACACCATTTTTATCAACAAATGCATCTTTCCGACGACTACGCACATCCATGACTGCTGTCATATCAACCTCGTTAAAAGTTGTTAGCATAGCTGCTGTTTGTTGTGATTCAACAAGACGCTTCGCAATTGTCTGACGGCGACGAGACATCTTTACACGTTCTACTGGCTTAGTAGGATCATCTGAGGCAATAGGTGCTGCCGGTGCTTTCTTTGGAGCAGGTGCTTGTGCTGCTGTTTTTGCTTCTGCTGGAGTACCATGAGATTCTACATCTTGCTTACGAACACGTCCTAGTGGATCTGCTGAGTGCACCGCACTTAAATCAATTCCTCTTTCTCTTGCTAATTTGCGTGCTGCTGGTGAAGCTAATGGGCGGCTAGCGCTGCTTGTCGCTACACTTGCTTCCTCAGTAGTTACTGCAGGAACCGTTTCTTTCTTTGGTTCTTCTGTTGGAGCTTCTGCTGGAGTACTCGCACTTGCACTGCCACCTTCATCGATCACTGCAATCACTTCACCAACTTCAACTGTATCTCCAGGCTCTCTTTTAAATTCCTTAATAACACCCGAGTGCTCTGCAACGATTTCCACATTTACTTTATCCGTTTCAAGTTCGGCGATGTATTCACCTTGATTCACATGCTCTCCTACTTCTTTTAACCATTGTGCAATGGTTCCTTCGGTAATAGATTCTGCTAGTTCTGGTACTTTAATTTCAATCACGGAAAAGGCCTCCTCTTATTGTTTACGTGTCAATGACTCAGTTACAATCCGTTCCTGCTCTTTTTTATGTGCGACTGGATCTCCTTCAGCTGGACTCGAACGATGAGTTCTACCGATATAGCTAAGTGATACTCCTTCAGGTGTAATTTCGCGAATTCTAGATTCAATATATGGCCATGCACCCATGTTTTTCGGCTCTTCTTGTACCCAAGTAATTTCTTTTAAGTTTGAGAAACGTGCAAACATTGCTCTGATCGGTTTTTTCGGGAAAGGATATAACTCTTCAACACGAGCAATGTGCAACCAATCCCAGTTTTGATCAGTCTTTTTCGAAACACGATCAGCTAAATCAATAGCTACTTTGCCACTACAAAGGACAATTCGTTCCACCTTGTCTGTCTTATTCCCTAGACCCTCTTGTTCAAACACAGGCTTGAATTCGCCTTCTGTAAATTCAACATGTGTAGATGCAACAACTTGGTTCCGTAATAAGCTTTTTGGTGTCATAATAATGAGCGGACGAACAGCATCCTTTTCAAGAATCTTCGCTTGTCTTCTCAAAATATGAAAATATTGTGCGGCAGATGTACAGTTTGCAATCGTCCAGTTGTTTTCTGCAGCAAGAACTAAGAAGCGTTCTACACGACCACTAGAATGTTCTGGTCCCTGTCCTTCATAGCCATGCGGCAGGAGAACAACAAGCCCTGATTTCTGACCCCATTTAGCACGTCCCGCTGAAACCCACTGATCAAATATTACTTGTGCACCATTGGCAAAATCACCAAACTGAGCTTCCCAAAGTACTAGCGTTTCTGGTGCCTGCACATTGTAACCATATTCGAATCCAACAACAGCTTGCTCTGAAAGCGGACTATTATAAACAGCAAATGAAGCGTTCGCTTTTTCAAAAGTTTGCAATGGAGTGTGGACTTCATCTGAATTTCGATCATGTAACACAAGGTGGCGATGAGCAAATGTTCCACGTTCAGAATCTTGACCAGTTAACCGTATTGGTGTTCCGTCATGTAAAATTGCCGCAAATGCTAATGTTTCTGCTAACGCCCAATCAATCTTTCCATCTTCATCAAATGATTGCAGACGGCGCTTTAAGATTTTTTCAAGCTTCGTATTTGCAGAAAAACTTTCTGGCCATTTTAACAACTCTTCATTAATTTCTTTTAATGTATCAAACGGTACACTCGTCTTCACCTTAGGTAATCCGTTTACAACATAATCAGGAGGAGACATTTCCTTCGAGTGATTTGACTTATTGGCAATCACATCATCATATTGTACTTGCAGGCTATCCTGAGTAGCTTTATCTAACTCTTCGCCATATGTTTGTTCAATAACGGAAGCCTCTTTCAACTTATTAGCGTAAATCGCACGAACTGTTGGATGCTTGCGAATTAAATTGTAAGTTGAAGGCTGTGTTACAGCTGGTTCATCCATCTCATTATGACCAAAGCGACGATAGCCAATTAAATCAATCAAGAAATCCTTTTTAAATCGTTTACGATATTGTACTGCGATGTGAATTGCGGCCAAGCACGCTTCAGGATCATCTGCATTTACATGGATAATTGGTATTTCAAACCCTTTTGCAGGATCACTGGCATATGTAGTTGAACGCGAATCATACGTTTCTGTTGTAAACCCAATATTATTGTTTGCAATAATATGAAGAGACCCACCAGTCTGATAACCTTTCAATCGGCTAAGGTTCAATGTTTCAGTTACAATTCCTTGACCTGGGAAAGCTGCATCACCATGAATCAAAACGGAATATGCTTTGGAAACTGTTTGCTCTGGGAACCCTTTTGACGTTCTAACTTCTTGAGCTGCTCTTGCATACCCTTCAACTATCGGACTTACAAACTCAAGATGACTCGGATTATTTGCTAATGATACTGTAGCTTCGGCAGTATTTTCTTCTTTAATTTGGCGGTCAGCACCTAAGTGATACTTTACGTCTCCAGTCCACCCATTAATACCTGAACCTTCTGAAGGGTCTAAGCCCTTGCTTGGTGCATGAAGGAATTCAGAGAAAATCATTTTATACGGCTTGCTAAGAGTATGAGCAAGAACATTCAAACGTCCACGGTGCGCCATACCAATTAACACATTTTGTGTACCTTCATGTACAACTTCACGAACTGCTTCATCAAGCATCGGAACAAGCATGTCGAGTCCTTCAATAGAGAACCGTTTTTGACCTACAAATGTACGATGGATAAACTTTTCAAAACCTTCAACTTGAGTTAAGCGGCTTAATAGGTTTAACTGTTGTTGTTTAGTTAAGTTTGGTAAATACATACCAGACTCAACCATCTTCATTAACCATTCACGCTCTTCCATATCGTGAACATGATTGAATTCAAACGTAATTGTTTTTGTATAAACATTCTTTAAGTGATTAATTGCATCTAACCCGTTTTTCACATGCGCGGGTGCATTCGGACAGATCATATCAACAGGTACTTGTTTCAGAAATTCTTCTGTTAGATCATACTGGTCCAGTTCCAATAAATGGTTATTCTTTTCATTTTTAAAAATAGGGTTAATATCTGAAACTAAATGTCCTTTTCGACGAATCATATCTGCTAATTTCACTGCATTAACAAACATCATAACCGTATTAGGCGAAGTAGCAGAAACACCAGAATCAGGAGTTGTTTGATTTTGACTTTGACTCTCTGAAGGAGGCGGACCCCAAATCTCAAATAATTCTCGTAAATCTTCTTCAACCGCTTCAGGATTTTTTGAATACTCTTCGTAAAGCTCAATTGCTACGCCAAGATTCGGACCATGAAACCCTTGCCATGGTTCTTCCACTTTGTGCCCCTTGCTTGACATACGATGATTACCTCCTAGTTTAACTTTCCGTTAAATCTATGAATTTTTAAAATTAATAACGCTTTCATGATCATTTTAACATGATTGTCACAATTATTAAAGATGATCTCAATGTATTCATAGATTTATTTCAAAATGTTTTAACTTGACTTTCACTCTTGCGATGTTACGTGTAGAATTAAAACAGAGAAATGTACTACACCTAAAAATTGTAATTCTTTTCTTTCAGAAAATCTAGTTATTTCTCAAGATAATAAGTTTATTTTCACCTAATTTTATACATGAGTAGAAAAGGAATGAAAACATGATTGAGTTCGACAATACTAACAAGCAAATCCTTTCACAAGCATGCTTAACCTGTAAAGATGAGTATTTTCAACCCCCAATAAATAATATGCCAAAAGTCGGTTGTTGTTCATACAGTCCAACCTTTTATCTTTATGAAATTGCCCAGATGTGTAGAAGAGATGAGCAATTCTTTTTCCAAAATATCCTTGCACATCCTACTGCTGAAATATCACCTTTTTCAATCAAAATTCACGCGAATACTCATCCTGCTTACTCTCAGGCGGTTGCTAATAATAAACAAACACTTTCTAAAATAGAAGAAGACGATTTACGTCTCTCCTATTCAACCTGCCAATTCTTCAAAAAAGAAGAAGGATGTACTTTACACCCTTCTTTCAAAAACTCAGTCTGTCGTTCATTTATTTGTTTATCAATTGAAAATTCTTTAACAGAAAAAAAGAAACAAACCCTCCTGAAATGGACGAAGCTGATTAAAAATGAAGAAATGACCTTTCAACGCGTACATGAACATGAGCTAAAACAGAAAGATCTCACCTTATTATCAAACCCCATTGAAGTTGTTCATTACTTCCAACAACTTCAAAATCTTTCTACTACGTAGCTTGTTCAAACCATTTAGTGATTTGTGCTTTTTCATTTTCAGTGAACTGAAACATCGGTGAATCGCATCCTTCTTCACGCAAGATAATCTGCAATATCGATCCTGATTCTCCCACAATTACAAGTGCTTCAGGATCTTGTAGTTCCGGAATATTCCCGTCAAATGTCACAACATAATGATTCCAATGTTGGACAGGGAAAGAATCCACTATTTTTAAATTTGTAAGCGTACATTCAGTATATTTTTCAAACGTTAAATCAATCATCTTATTACTCACTTTCTCTTTTTTTAAAATGAATTGTAAATCGCTACTTCTTTTAAAGGTTTTCGAGTTGTTGGATAAGCTTCTTTTGCTGCCTTGCCAACAGTTATCAACATAATGGGCGCAAATCGCTCAGGTACACGAAAATTCTCCACAAATGCTTTTTGATTAAATCCACCAATGGGACATGTATCATATCCCGCTGCTTTTGCTGCAAGCATAAATTGCATAGCCGCTAGCGAAGCGTTAAGGAACGCTGCGTCACGTGCAAACGAACCTTCTCTTTGGTAGGCACCATTAATTTGCCCAACAAGAGTCTCTTTCACTTCTTTAGACATGACTTTCGTATCAACTGCCTCTTGATAAACTCGATCTGCTTCTTTGTTTGCTTCTAAATCGCCTAGGACCGCAATGACATGAGAAGCCTCAACGATTTGCTTTTGATTATATGCAATTGGAAGTAGCTCCTCTTTTTTCTTTTCATCCTCAATGACAAGAAAACGCCAATGCTGTAAGTTCCAAGCTGAAGGAGCTGTTGTTGCTGCACGTATCAGTTCTTCTAGCTCTTCTTTTGAGATTTTCACATCTGATTGATATTGTTTTACGGAATGTCGTGCTTCCATTGTACGAAACAAAGTATTCATCTCTCGTTGATCTACTGTGTAAGACATGATGTCACTCTCCTTTTTTAAAGCCAATTCGTCACTCATCCTATAGGAGATGAGTTAACTTGTAAAATAATATGCTCATCTTAATCGATCCTTAAGTAAATGAACGGTTTCTTTTAACTCCGTTTTTGTCGTATAACGACCTAAGCTAAACCTTATCGTGCCTTTCCCATCCTCTGGACTTACACCCATCGCATGTAAAACAGGCGATAATGTGATCTCTCCGGAATGGCAAGCTGATCCTGTTGAAGCAGCAATTTCTGGTACCGCTTCTAAAATATCTTGCCCCACCCGATTTGCAAAACTAACATTTAATGTATTTGGCAAACAATCAGTAGGGTGTCCGTTAACTCGGATTTGCTTTGGAAATGCCTTTGTCAGCAATGACAGAAAATACTGCTTTAGCTCTTCTATACTTGTCCCATTTTCAAGAAACATTTTAGCACTTTCACAAGCCTCTCCTAGCCCGACTATTAATAGAACATTCTCAGTTCCTGCTCTCATTCCAAATTCATGTCCAGCTCCATGAATATATGGATCAAGTTTCACACCCTTGCGTATATAGAGTGCTCCGACTCCTTTAGGCGCATACAGTTTATGCCCCGCCAAAGAAAGAAAGTCAACCCACTGTTGACCCGCATTTAACGGAACCTTCCCAACCGATTGTGCAGCATCCGTATGAAAGAAGATACCGTGTTCATGAGCCAATTGTCCTATTTCTTGTATTGGTTGCATGGTCCCTACCTCATTATTTGCATGCATGACGGTAATAAGAATTGTATCAGGACGAATAGCCTTTTTAATTTGTTCCAAACTTACTTTTCCATATTGATCGACCCCAACATATGTAACTTCAGCACCATACTTTTTTAAATATCGGATTGGTTCGTGAACGGCTGGATGCTCAATTTTTGTTGTTATAATATGTTTGCCTTGCTTTTGATATTGCTCAAATACCTTTTTGATAACATGATTATTGGATTCACTTCCGCCACTTGTAAAAATAATTTCTTCTTTGGTAGCCCCTAGTAAGTTTGCTACTTGCTCTCTTGCCTTTTCAACTGCTTTTTTTGCTTCTTTTGCCGCAAAGTGTGTCGTTGAAGGGTTGCCATAATGATCACGTAAAAAAGGCAACATTGCCTCAATAACTTCAGGTGCTAGCGGAGTACTAGCGTTATAATCTAAATATATTTGTTTCATTTTTTTATTCCTCCACTTATTAAAATAATTGAGCGTGTTCAACAAAGGGAATACACATGCTTATATACTGTTGTTAAATAGAGTATCAGCTTGGCTGGTAATATGTATAACAAATCGTATTCGTTACATAATGAGAATAATACAGGATATAGGGGTGAGCGTTATGGAAATAAGTATTGAAAATACGGAGAGTCAGGTTCCTTGTTTTGTTACCATCGATCCAGAAAACGGGATATATGCGCTTCGAACATTTGATACAAGCGGGAGGTCATTTAACAGTGGTCATGAACTCCTTGCATGGGTGAAAAAGAATTGGGAGCCTATTCAATTTCAAAATCCTTCTCAATACTTAGAACTTCTACACGCAGTAAATGAAGAACTCGATGACACTTACGAATGAACAAGCCAGTTATTTCACATATGACGATTTGTCAAATTTGCCTTATATAAACTATTGAAAAGATTTCTTCTATCCAAGACAAGCTATGCATATACTTCTACATCGACGATTTGTGGGGTGAGTATATGCTTGCTTTTATTTTCCTTCTTCTTCTCTCCATGCTTGTAAGTATTGATGCATTTGGCATTGGTTTTTTATTCGGACTAAAGAAAATCCGAATACCGGTTGTCTTTATTGCGATGATCGCGCTGTTCTCAGCATTTGTTGTCTTTTTTTCAATGGGGGTTGGGCGCATTATAGGGGATTTAGTCCCAGCATCTAGTATCCAAACAAGTGCCGCGGTTCTTATGATAGCCATCGGAATTTATAATATGTTTTTTGATCTCCCTCTCTATCGTCGTTCCTACTTTGTTATGGTAGCATTATTAATGAATGTTGATAGTGTTGGCTATGGAATACAAGCCGGCTTGTCCGATCGGTCATTTTGGTTTGCCCCCATGGCTGGCGTAATTATTTTTATTGCTTTTATCATTGGCGTCATTTATGGCCATGAACTTAAAAGTCGTTTTATCATTAAATATATGACATTTATCCCAAGCATTATCTTTCTATTATTAGGTTTTAGTAAACTTCTTTTTAACTGATTGAGGAAGAGCTTTTCTCATTAATTATTAGGAAATTCAACGAACTGATGGAATTAAAGATTGGACGAAAGTAGCTTTAGGAAAGGACTTTGAAAAGGAAGTCAAATTTTATCGTACGTATAAAACTCATGGCATCCGCCACAGAAATTAAATGTAGATGTTAATTCAATTTCCTTAAAGCAACAAATAACTATATTATAATATTATCACTAGTGTTGCATAAATGTTGTTTGAATTTTCAGTTTAGTTATCTATCTTGTTTAGAGCCAAAAAGGTAAATACCC